>JBHJNC010000226.1:0-3403 GCA_048497675.1 Gimesia maris | reverse complement strand
ATGATATCGTCGCTGGAATTGAAGCAAACACTCTGCGGATTGGTTTACACGCGATAAGCTTTAAAGATGGAAGCAGCGAATGGTTTGAAACCGGCAATCCGCCGGTCGTTCCGGCCCCGGCCGCACTTCTGCTGGCCACACTGGGGACAAGCCTCGTAGGACTGCTTAGACGCCGCTCAGCAATTTAGAACTTTCAATAGCAAACAACCCCACAAAAGCCGCGAAGTTTTTCGCGGCTTTTTTTGTTGATTCTTTGACCTTGTAGAGGTATCTATATCTGTAATATCCAAATTTCATATCTGCCAACAAGTCGAAAAAATTCGATTTATTTAGGTATGGTTTTGGGTATAATGACGTTCTGAGCAAAATATCCGCCGGATAACAGATGAATATAAACGAAAATAGGCCCAAAAATATCTTGGAAAACGCCAGCGACTCGGAACTTCTCGAGTATTATCGGAAAGGCGAAGAGGGCGCATTTCGTGAGATCATAAACCGATATAAGAACCCGCTTTATTCGTTTTTACGCCGGTTTGTTTCCCAACAGGATATTATTGAGGACGTTTTCCAGGAAACCTTCCTGCAGCTTTACACCAGCCGTGACAGTTTTGACGCCGAGCGTCCGCTTCGTCCGTGGCTGTTTACCATTGCCGCAAACAAAGCCAAAGACGCCCTTCGCAAGATCCAGCGGCAATCCACAACCAGTATGGGAGCGATGGCCGATGCCAGCGATGTCTCGATAGAGCAGGTCGTCAATATCCTGGCCAGTTACGATACAACCCCCGATGACGAGGTCACCAGCAACGAAACCGCGGCCCGGGTACGTCAGGTTATAGCGGATATGCCGGACAATTTGCGAGAAATTTTACTTTTAGCCTATTTTGAACAATTTTCTTACAAACATATGTCCGACATTTTAAGTATTCCTATAGGTACGGTGAAAAGTCGTCTTCATACGGCTGTTTCATATTTTATGAAAAAATGGAAGGCATCCAATCGTAATAACGAGGGGGGTCTGTAGATTGGTTGGTCGGTACACGAAAAAACGTTCTGTAAGTTTTAGTATAGTATTGTCGGAAACAACACGATGAGACTAAATCGAGAGCAGCAACAGTTAATTTTGGATTTCTATTTCCGTTGCGCATGCGATGATGATGTTATTCGCGGACGAGATTTGATTGCTTCAAATCCAGAAGCCGCACGCCTTTATGACGGCCTTCAGGAAACCCTGATCGAGCTGGACCATGAGAAATACGAACCCTGCCCCGATAATATAGCCGAATTAACGCTTGCCAGACTCAAATTGACAGCAAATTCAGGACGTCGCGATGCGCTGGCTTCTCCTCCTTCGAAATTATGGCAGCTGTTGGAAGATGAACGGCAGAAATCAAAAAAAACACGCCTTGGGCTCACTGAAACGCGCCCAAGAAGATCCGTATTTTTACGGAGATTCTTTGACGTTGTCGCCGCGGCCGCAGCAATTATATTGATTGCCAGTATGATCTTCCCTGTTACTTCCGGATTGCGTCAGCATAGCCAGCTGACTGCTTGCACTTATAATATGAATACTATCGGTCAGGGTATAGGCCGGTTTTTACATGATGAAGAGAACCTTGCTGCGGTCAAGCTTGCCGCCGGCTCGCCCTGGTGGAAGATTGGCGATCAAAGCCCCGATGCCCAATCCAACACTCGCCTTGCCTGGCAGCTCGTCAAGCAAGGTTACGTCAAGCCCGATGCCTTTATCTGTTCCGGCGACAGAAACGGTCTTGCACTCACGGCGGAACAACTCATCCAGCAACTCAATGATTTTCCATCTCGAAAGCATATCAGCTACAGCTTTATGATTATCTGCGACAAGTCCGGTTCGATGAAAAACGGACAGCGAAGAGTCATTATGGGCGATATGAATCCTGTTTTTCGCCGTATCCCCTCATGCGGCAACACGATGTACAATAAGCTCACTGAGTTTGAAAAAGTAGTATTGTCCGAACAGCTCAAAAAGATGAGCAGCCCAAACCATTCCGGCCGAGGACAGAATCTGCTGTACTGCGATGGCAGCGTCGAGTTTGTCAAACACCGCATCGTCAACGGGGACGATATTTTCACCCTGCAAGGGGTAGATGCATATACCGGCACAGAAATGCCGTCAGACAAAAACGATATTTTCCTGGTTCCATAGTCTTTTTATCTTTTGCCCCCAACTCCACAAACACGACCTTTTATTGCAGCAATCCCACTTTTTTTCATCTTTTTGCAAACATCTTCCGTCCTGCTCCGTAGAAACAGATGAAGATATTTGTAGGAGGCACGATTATGCGTACTCTACATATACATGACTTCGTTGGACACATGCACTGGCCTCACTGGCGGCAAATCGAGCCGAGGATTAAATATATACTGACACAACCCATTTTCTGGGCGATTGTTGTAATGGCTTTACTGATCGGGCTGTTAATACTCTTGGCTCTATTTTCTGATACAGAAGGCGTGCCTGGATATCCACATTATCCTGGACCAATTTACCCATTTACCTATCCCTATACATTATAAAGAGTGTTAATAGGGCAAGGTTATGAGTTCTCAGAATCACAGGGAAGTTGTCTTGGCGTGGTAAGGCCAAGCTGAAACTGTGATTGCTGGAACCGGGAACTTTGACGAGCGAAGGGCGTCCCTATAAGGATGCGGGACGACGTCAAAGAAAACCCGAAATAATAACCTGCCCTATTTTTTTATAACACACGAAAATATAAAGGCTTAAGGCGCCGCCCCACAAAAAAAGTAAAATATTCTTAAAAAAGCTTGCTATTTTTTTATGATATGTGTATTATATAAGTAATACAGTAATACAGAAAGAATTAAAATGATTATAGACATTGATTTCCATAGCGGCGTCCCCATTTACCGGCAGATTGTCACACAGACACAGCGGCTGATACTGGCCGGCAGTTTGCCCGAAGGCACCCAAATCGAATCGGTACGTGATTTGGCCGAGCGGCTCAAGGTTAATCCGATGACGATCAGTAAGGCTTACAGTTTATTGGAAATGGATGGATTTCTGGAACGGCGGCGCGGGGTGGGGTTATTTGTCACCCCGCTTTCCGACAAACTCAAGCGGCAGTATAGTCAGGAAATTCTCGATGAATTGATGGGCAAGGCCGCATCGGCGGCCGTGCAGATGGGCTTAAGTCAAAACGAGGCGGCAGAAGCGATCAAAAAACACTACGAAAAATATCAGGTCAAGATGGAGAGTTAATATGCACAATACAATCATTCAAATCAAACAGCTTTCAAAGCGGTTCCGTAAAATTCAGGCATTGGACAACATAAATCTCGATATTCAGGCCGGAAGTATCATCGGCCTGGTCGGCTCCAACGGTGCAGGTAAAAGTACGCTGCTGCGGCA
>JBHJNC010000225.1:0-2791 GCA_048497675.1 Gimesia maris | reverse complement strand
ACTTGCATGTCTTAGCCACGCCGCCAGCGTTCATTCTGAGCCAGAATCAAACTCTTCAATTTGTATTCTTGACTTTCCGTCCGAGTGGACGGGTAATCTACTCAAAAAATCAACTGACAAAACTCGCTCACTATGCGAGAACGTAATGATTTGATCAAAACGGATGTTTTGACGTTTTTCATAGTAGGCATTGAAGGCTGGATAGTGATACCCTCAAAACCCGCGTTCCCGCTGCTTTGTTTGTATATGATGCATCAAACTGTTAACTTGTCAAAGAGCCATGTTTCGGCGAACCCGACAGAAACTATCGGTTAGGTCAACATCCCGATTCTGCCGAAACAGCCGGCATTCAAAGTTCCCTTTGCCTGCCGCAGACGATACATAATAGCCACTTTTCAGTGGCCGTCAAGAGCATTTTTAAAAAATTTTTCAATTTTTTTCGCTCTTTTTTTGGTCGTCCCTCAAAAGAGAGAGGGAGTTTATCCATCCAACTGTGTGTTGTCAAGCGATTTTCAAATAATTATTTTTAAAATCATATAACATCATATATAGCATATACTTATGGAGTATATATTTTTATATTTTGATATTATTACGCTTTTTTCAAGGTGAATTTAATTATTTTTGTGCCCGCCGGCTATTTACACCTGAATTGGGAGCGGTTTAAATATTTTTTGTTGCGATTTTAGTGTTTTGTTTTTACTGTGAACCGAAATACCTGTAAAGGAGTCTACGATTATGCAAAAAAATCGAGGTTTTGCAGCCCTGTTAGGGTTACTGATTGTGCTTGTGATCGCAATGATGATTTATTTTCTGGATATCCGAGCCATTTTTGGGCCATCCTCGCAGTACACCAGCCGTCCAACTCAGGAAGAGGACCATCCCTGGCAGATGGAAGATTTGCTTGTCGGAGAAAACCAAATCGTCCCGCCCCCCCACCGCGGACAGCCGGATATTCGCAGCGTCATCCAACTGCAGGGCAATGTGCAGCGGAATCATGCGCCTCGGGGAGCCGTTCAGATCACGATAGGGAAAAACTGCCGTGTCACAGGCCTGTGGTCTGCTCGATACCAGGACGGCTTAAAGACCTATACAATGCAATCCGAGATAAAAGGCAATATCGTTCCGGATAAGGTCTATTCGGATGCAAATGGAAACGACCCGGCCTGGCTGTATTTTTTCGGCAAAGGCAAATATACGCAAACCATTCAATCTTCTGACAAAACCGTGCAGGTTGAAAAAGGAACGGCTTATATGATGGGCTGGCTGCGTCCAGACCACACCGCATCAGGGACAATCACAATCACGACCGATCAAAGCTGGTCGGCGTTGTATCCATTTACGGCAGAGATATCAAAAAATCCCTGAAATCAATAATCGTTCACTTTGCAAAATACGCTTTTTTATTTTTTGTTTGTGTTTTTGCTTTTTGATTTTTAATCTTTGGTTTTACTTTTTATCACCCAACCCATGAAAAAAACACAGATTCATATTAACGGGCCGTGGGAGTTTCGGGAGTTCCCCGATACCGCCCGACGGATGAGCGACCTGGAGGAAGGCCGATGGCTGGCCGTCTCGCAGCCGGGGTCTGTGATATTGAGCCTGGCGGATGCGGGCATTCTGCATCTTGCCGATTTATACGCTGACCCCGAGGCGTTCGGCTGGATCGGACGGCAGGATTGGGTTTTCCGCTGTCATTTTGAGATGTCCGAGGCACATTGCAAAGCACAGCAGGTTGAACTGGTCCTCGAACGACTCGATACCGTCACCCAGATTTGGGTCAATGAAAAACTGGTCGGTAAAACCGAATCGATGTTCGTTGGCCATCGTTTTGATATCAAGCCATGGATTCGTTCCGGGCAAAACACACTGACCATAAAATTCTGCTCCGCAAGCCAATATGCCGAAACCCTGGTCAACCGGTACGGTACGGCCGGAGATCCGTTGCGAGCTTATATTCGCAAAGCACAGTATCAGTTCGGTTCGGCACTGGGGCCTGAATTGCTGGATTGCGGCATTATTGGTCCGGTACGCGTTGAATGCTGCGGACCGGCAGACATTGACGATATTCACATCCGAACCATCGATTGCAACCCGGATTATGCCGACATCCGAGCGGCTATTTCGATTCGTGATTTTCGAACCAACCCCAAAGAGGCACTAAACTGCCGGCTGACAATTCGCAGAGGCGATGTCGAGCAAATCCACAACTCTACATTCGACCGAAGGCAAAACCCGCTGACAACGATCTTCCGCATCGAGAACCCAAACCTCTGGCAACCCAAAGGATATGGAGAACCCAGTCTGTATTCGATACGAGTAGAGATTTTCGAAAATGGCCTGCTCCTTGATTGCAGAGAAACAGCCTTCGGCATAAGGACAATACGTATCACGCAGGGGCAAAATCCCGACAGGCCTGAGTTTGGAATCGAAGTTAACGGGCGGCCAGTCTATATTCAGGGAGCAACGTGGCTGCCGGCGGCGATGTTCCATAAAACCGACAATGAGCAGCGAAAACGCGAGCTGCTTGGGCAGCTGTCCGAAACGCATATCAACATGCTTCGCGTCTGGGGCGGCGGAAATTATGAAGACGAGTTTTTCTATCAAGCGTGTGACAAACGCGGCATCCTGGTCTGGCAGGACTTTATGTTTGCTTCGGCCTATTATCCGGAGGGCGAATGGTTCATCGGACAGGTCGTCCGTGAAGCCCACGCTGTCGTGCGCCGACTGCGGAATCATCCGTGCCTTGCAATATGGTGCGGCAACAGCCACATCGACCAGCTGCATGCAA
>JBHJNC010000224.1:0-4639 GCA_048497675.1 Gimesia maris | reverse complement strand
GAAATCGGCCGGCACAGAACCAGCATATCATCTTTTGGCTCATTTGCCGGATCTTCCAGATCGGCGCCTTCGTGGCTGATATGCCACAGATTCCGGTCGCGCGAGTAGATTTTCTTAACCGACTGCTGAATCGGAATCTTCCGCTGTTTGGCATACTCCACCGCCGCTTCCCGGCTGGTTAAGGTAAAATTGGGGTCTTTCCAGGGAGCAATGATTTTCAAATCAGGAGCTAATGCCATAAACGTCAATTCAAAACGCACCTGGTCATTGCCTTTGCCGGTTGCACCGTGAGAAACGGCAGTTGCGCCAGTCTGCCTGGCCACATCCACCTGATGTTTGGCAATCAGCGGGCGGGCAATACTGGTTCCCAGCAGATATCCATTCTCATAAACTGCCCCGCTTTTGAGCATCGGCCAAAGATAATCTTCCACAAATTCCTTGCGGAGGTCTTTGACTATGCATTTGACGGCGCCGGTAGCCAGAGCCTTTTTCTGTATGCCTTCCAGTTCGTCGCCCTGCCCCAGCTCTGCAGCAAACGCGACCACTTCATATCCATAGGTTTCTTTCAGCCATGGCAGGATAACACTGGTATCCAAACCGCCACTATATGCCAAGACTACTTTTTCCGCCTTGTTCTTTGCAGCCATTAAAAAATCCTTTCTATTGCCGACAAATGTCGTTGATAATCGTAAAAAGGGGTATTATAGACAGAAAAGACCTACTTGACAAGAAACAAAATTTTCAGTTTGTCTCGTAATAACGCAGTAAGGGTCAATAATTAACCAACCACTGTATATTGTATACCTTTTATGTCCACTAAAACTGTATTATAAGTTGCTATTTTACACATAACTCAATATAATTATAAAAGTTCGAGAACTATCGAGGTTATCATACGTATCGATAGAATAATATTTTTTTGGGAGGTGTACAATGAACACTAAACCTGAAACCGAACTGAAAATTATGACTGACCAGCAATTTAAAAAAGCGGCGGAATGCCTCAAGACGATTTCCCACCCTGCCCGACTAAAGATGGTTCAAATTCTCATGCATGGAGAATTTGCGGTACATTCTGTAGCCGCGTTGTGTCATATTTCGGCCAATCAGACGTGTGAACACTTAAGACTGATGCAGACCCGTGGCTTGCTGACCAGTCGGAGAGACGGCAGAACTGTATATTACAGCATCGCTTCTGCCAAACTTCCCCAGCTGATCAATTGCATCTGCGCACATTGCGCCGAATCTGAGACAGGCGATTAATTGCTTTTTTAGGCCCCCCAAGGAAACAGAATGCAGATAGTGATGGCTGGCGGTGTCTTGGGGGGAGCGTGTGCTGACGCATATCAGCACCGCTGAGGACAAACCGCAGAAATTATTTTATTTGAACGTAGTCCCAAAGCATCGATCGTAAGGTCAAGCAAATCAACAGTCAGAATACAAAAAAATCGCAAGTATACAAAACTTGATGTGAATCAAAACAGAAGACCTCATTGAAGACGTTGAACAAGCGGTGTTGCTCTCTATCTAAACCAGGCCGAAAAGCCGATACGAATCGTTCATTTAAGCGTTACGACTCAACATCGACTGCCTGCTCGGGACAAACGCCTTTGCAGGTGCCACAGCGGATACAGACACTATTCTGAATCGTGTGCTTCTGATAAGGTTTTGGAATAATCGCATCAACCGGACATCGCTGCGCACAGAGCGTACAGCCGATACATTTATCATTGATGACATAGCGTAACAGGGTCTTGCAGCGTTTCGCCGGACATTTGCCCTGCTGATGGGCCTCATACTCTTGCCGAAAATACCGCAAAGTGGATAAGACAGGATTTGGAGCGGTTTTGCCGAGCCCGCATATACTGGCTGACTTGATTTGATATGCCAGAGATTCAAGCAGTTGCAAATCACACGGTTTACCCTGACACAATCCTTCCAGCATTTCCAGCATGCGTTTGGTGCCGACTCTGCAAAAGGTGCATTTGCCACAGGACTGGGCCTGGGTAAAGGCCAGAAAATACCGGGCAATGTCCACCATACAATCATTTTCATCCAGAACCACCATGCCGCCGGAACCCATCATCGAACCTACTGCATGCAGGGACTCATAATCAATCGGCGTATCGCAGAGATCCGCAGGAACACAACCGCCCGAAGGGCCGCCGATTTGGACGGCTTTTAGCCGAGCCTGTCCTGCGACACCTCCACCAATCTGTTCAACCACCTGGCGAATCGTCATTCCCATCGGCACTTCAATCAGTCCGCCGCGTTTAATCTTGCCGGCCAGAGCAAAAACCTTGGAGCCCTTGCTGGTCTTTGTCCCAAGAGTCGCATAGGTTTGCTCGCCATGACGCAAAATCCAGGGAATCGTCGCATAGGTTTCGACATTGTGAATCAGGGTTGGTTTTCCCCACAGGCCGGATTTGGCCGGGTACGGCGGGCGAAGCGAGGGCATCCCGCGTTTGCCTTCAATAGAAGCAATCAGCGCCGTCTCCTCGCCGCATGCAAAAGCCCCGGCGCCTTCAACAATCGATAATTCCAATTGACCCAGCATATTTTTCTGACGACAGATGTCTATCGCCGAGCGAATCCGCTGGACGGCCAGAGGGTATTCCGCCCGAATATACAAAAATCCCTGCGTTGCACCCACAGCCCGGGCAGCAATCGCCATCCCCTCCAAAACGCGATAGGGATAGCTTTCCAGAATCATCCGGTCCATAAATGCGCCAGGGTCACCTTCATCACCATTACAGACAATATATTTTATCCCATCGATGCTGTGGGCTCGAAAAGTTTGTTCCAATTTCAGCCCCGTAGGAAAACCCGCTCCGCCGCGGCCCCGAAGGCCGGAATACCAGATTCGCTCAATGATTTGCTCAGGACTTAACACCTGCGCCTGATTGAATGCCTGCCAGCCGTCGTGGCGGATATACTCATCCAGGTCCAGGGGGTTCAGATGGCCGCAGTACTCGGTCGCAATCCGTTTTTGTCCGCCCAGAAACGTACAGATTTCACCATCTCGAGCAGCAATACGCGGGCGAGCAGGCCGCGATTCACTTTCAACCCAGTCATCCAGGACATCTTGTGCGGCGCCAAAAAAACGACGCCATAACCCTTTGGGCCGAAAATGCCGCCGGACGATCTTCCTGGCTTCCGCAGCCGCCACTCGGGTATAAAGAACGCCCTGCTGACCGGTCTTTTCGGGGTCTACAATCTCAACCAGCGGTGTCTGGTGGCACATACCGACACACCCAACCGGCTTGATAGCAATGTTATTACTTAAGCCCATCTGGGCGATGCTCTTTCCAGCTGATTCTTCACGGCCATACTACCGCCGGCAACACAACAGGAACCTACGCCAACTCTCAATTCGGTAATCGGAACGCCGGTGATAGATCCTGCTTTGGGTTTACCGCCATCGGCCTGTTCGGACTGTTCCTGCTGAGCCGCATCCAGAATCTCTCGCACGAATTCCGGATGGACCGGACCATAGACCTTATTATCCACCTGGACTACCGGGGCAAGCGTACAGCAGCCCAGACAGGCAATCTTTTCGACCGTAAAAAGAAAGTCTTTGTCGGTATCTTTACCGGGTTCTATTTTCAGTTGACGCAGAAAGGCATCATAGACCTGTTCTGAGCCTTTGACATGGCAGGCCGTACCAATACAAACCCGAATAAGATGTTTGCCGACCGGCTCAAGACGAAACTGATCATAGAATGTCGCAACACCCCATAAGTCTGATGGAGAAATCGAGGTTTTCTGACAGACCGCCTCAAGAACATCTTTGGGTAAATAGCCGAACCGGGATTGAATCGCCTGCAAGATTGCCAGCATCTTGTTTTGCTCGGCACCGATGCGGCTTATTATGTCATCAACAATGGTCATATCAGAGGGCATCATCAGCGGGATTTTCCAATACCATACAGACTCTTGTCACTGCGAAGATAGACACGCCCTTTTTTGAAGGCCGGTGAAGCGAAACAGTGTTCTTCAATCGTACAGCGAGTAATCTCTTTATACTCTCGTCCTGCATCGGCAATAATCATCTCGCCTTTCCGGGACAGGATATAGAGCTTCTCGCCAACCAGAACCGGCGAGGCGTTAAACTCCCCTTCCAGCGACGCTGTATACACTTCCGCTCCATCCGATACATTAAAACAGCTCAACCCACCAACCGTCGTTAATGTCCAGACCCGCTGACCGTTGCTGACCGGACTGCAGATATCCGGCATATCGCCCTGAGCAGACCAGGCGACAAGCGCCTTGCTGGGTTCTTGGAGACGAATGGCATACAGTTTATCATAAGGCTGAATCGCCAGGATAAGCCCCCCAGCGGTAATCTGCGTCGGAGCAACATCGCTGCCAAGACATTCGGCACGCCACAGCTCGTTGCCTGTTTGGGGTTCATAGCCTATCACCCACGGCGAACCGCTGGTTAAAATCTGATACTCCCTATCCATCTTTGTAAGGGTTGGCGAAGTCCAGGTGTTCGGCGTTGGACGCCTGGTTCGCCAGAGAATGGCGCCATCGGCCAGATTATATGCAATCAGTTCACTTTTGCCTTCCTCTGAGCCCTGATCAAACTGAACTATCGCCATAGCATCCATAACCGCTGGAGAACTGGCGTAACCAT
>JBHJNC010000223.1:0-4285 GCA_048497675.1 Gimesia maris | reverse complement strand
GAACTCCCCAACAATATGGCCGTCATATTGCACAAGAACCGCTTGCTGCGAATCAGCTTTGATACCTGCTTTTTGTAATTCAATCAGAAGACTTTTTTCATAAACAGACTCAAGAAAACCATACCCCAGCGTATTGAATACCCTATAGGCACAGCCAATAATCGCATGGGTCAAATCTTCCTGTTCCATATTATTATATCCCGTAAATCCTGTTAATCCCGTCTAAATCTTTTACTGAATTCATCTTTGACAGAATTTACAAGATAAACAGGATTTTAATTATGATATTTTTATCCTGTCAATCCTGTTGATCCCGTCTAAAAATATTTTTTTTCATTCGCACAGCACAACGCTATCGCAATCGCATCCGCTACATCCGCCGGCTCGGGCAGCTTTGCCAATCCCAGCACCGACTGGATCGCCCGCTGCATCTGGGGCTTGCCCGCATGGCCGTTGCCGGTCAGTGACTTTTTAATCCGCGTAGCCGCAAAACTTCGCACTTCCGCGCCGCTGCGGGAAACCCGCTCCAGAATGACCCCGCGGGCATGTCCCATCAAAATCGCCGTTCGCGGATGCTGATAATGCGAATACAACTGCTCAACCGCAACGACTTCCGGCTGAAAATTCGCCAGTATCGACTCAATATCCCGGCTGATTTGCTCAAGCCGCTGTTCAAGGTTTTTTTTTGCATCCGTGCGGAATACACCTGCTTCCAGCAGTACCGCCTGCCTGCCTTCGGCCTTAATGACCGCATAGCCGCAGACCTGCAAGCCCGGGTCAATGCCCAGAATCCGCATTATTTGCGTCTCCAGGTCGTTACCCCGCCGGGCTTATCTTCCAAGGCGATCCCGTATTCATCCAACTGTTTGCGTATCGCGTCCGATGCGGCAAAGTCCTTGCGTGCCCGGGCGGCCTTGCGCTGTTCAATCATCAGCCCCATCAAGTGGTCAAGCAGTTGGTCGTCGCTGCCGGATTTCTCGAGGTAAGTGTCTTTCACAATCCCCAGCACCTCGCCGCCCAATTTGCGGAACATCGCATCGACGGCCAGCAGATTGCCCGAGGCTGTCTTGTCGTCGCTCAGCAATTTGTTGCCAAGCCGAACCATTTCAAAAAGAACAGACACCGCCACCGCGGTATTCAAATCATCATTCATCGCCTCTTCAAATTTAATCCGCAGCGACTCCAGCTCTTTTTCAACAGCCGCATCGGCAGGCCCCAGCGGGGCTCTGGTTATCTGCTTGCGAATGGCAACCACCGCCTCGGTAATCTTATCATACCCGCTTTGTGCCGCCGACAGTGCAGCATCAGAAAAGTCAATCGTCATCCGGTAATTGCTGTTGAGAATCAGCTGCCGAATCGCCAGCGGGTCATACGCCCGGCTCAGGGCCGGATGTGTGCCGTTAAAGAGCTGGTCAAGCGTAATGAAGTTGCCCAGGCTCTTACCCATCTTCTGACCGTTGACCGTCACCATATTATTATGCAGCCAGGTCCGTACAAAAGGCACACCATTAGCCGCCTCGGATTGCGCAATTTCGCACTCGTGATGGGGGAACTGATTTTCCAGCCCGCCGCCGTGAATATCAATCGTCGCCCCCAGATACTTCATACTCATCACCGAGCATTCCAGGTGCCAGCCGGGATAGCCTTTGCCCCAGGGGCTGTTCCACTGCATAATATGATTCGGCTCGGCCTTTTTCCACAGGGCAAAATCCGCTGGGTTTCGTTTTTCGCTATTAACGTCGATTCGCGCCCCGGCCTGCATCTCTTCGACTACCCGTCCGGACAGCTTGCCATACTCGGCATACTTGGCCACGTCAAAATAGACCGACCCGTTGACCTCGTAGGCAAAACCCTTATCCATCAGCGTCTGCACCAGTTCGATTTGTTCGGGGATATGACCCGTTGCGCGGGGGCTGATATCGGGACGGACGCAATTGAGCTTGTCCATATCCCGGAAGAACATCGCCGTATAATGTTCGGCAATCGCCATCGGATGCTTGGCTTCCCGCTGTGCCTGCTTGGCAATTTTATCTTCACCGGCATCAGCGTCATCGGTCAGGTGTCCGACATCGGTAATATTCTGCACATACGTTACCGCATAGCCCAGATACCGCAGATAGCGAACCACCACGTCAAAGCTGACATAGCTTTTGCCGTGTCCTAAGTGCGGCGGCCCATAGACCGTCGGCCCGCAAACATACATCCCGACCTTGCCGGGCGTTAAAGGCTTGAATTCTTCTGTCTTTCGTGTCAGCGTGTTATAAAATTGTAATGCCATAAGTTAATCCATATTATGCCAGAATAAATCAAAGATTAAAAATCAAAAAGCAAAATAACAAATCAAAAGTTAAAAAGAATGCCAACTCATCATACCGTCTCAGCGTTTTATATTTTTGCTTTTTGCATTGTCATTTTGATATTTAATTTTTGATTTTTTATTTTCGATCAAATTTTACTTTACTTTGCGTTTTAGCATCACCACTGCCGTCGAAGCAATCGCCCGGCCTTCGCCGACCGCATCGAGGCCTTCGTTGGTTTTGCCTTTGATATTGACGTTGGCAAAATCCATCTCCAGCAGCTCGGCAATCCGGCGTTTAATCTGGCCGCGATACGGCCCCAGCTTGGGCATCTGGGCGTGAATAATCACATCCACATTCACCAGTTCCCACCCCTGCTGGCCGACCAGCCACAGGATATGCTGAATCAGCTCGCCGCTGTCGGCATTCTTATATTGCGGATCGGTATCAGGAAACAGCATTCCGATATCGCCCAGCCCAGCCGCGCCGATCATCGCATCGCCTACCGCATGCAAAACCACATCCGCGTCGCTATGCCCCAGCAGCCCAAGGTCAAACGGAATCTCAATCCCGCCCATAATCAGCCGTCGCTCCGGCACGAGCCGGTGGATATCCGTACCGATTCCGGTGCGGTATTCATAGTGTGAATGCATCATAAGACACCTTTGGTACTGGGAATATCGCCGCCTACAATTTTCACCGCCGACGCAATCGCCTGTCCCAATGCCTTAAAAATCGCCTCGGCGATATGGTGGCTGTTGACTCCGTACGGCACATCGATATGCAGGTTAAACTGCCCCGCTGTCGAAAACGCCCGCAGGAACTCCTCAACGCATTCCACATCAAAATCGCCGATTTTCTGCGTGTTATATTTAGCCCGATAGACCAGATACGGCCGGCCCGACAAATCCACCGTCGCCTGCGCCTTGGCATCTTCCATCGGCACAACACTGTCGCCGAAACGGGCAATGCCTTTTTTGTCGCCCAAAGCCTTAACCAGCGCCTGCCCCAGACAAATCGCCACATCCTCAATCGTGTGATGCGCATCGATATGCAGATCGCCTTTGGCCTTCAGCGTCAGATCCATCTTGCCGTGCTTGGCCAAGTGGCTGAGCATGTGGTCAAAAAAACCAATCCCCGTCTCAATCTGGTACTGCCCCTTGCCGTCCAAATCCATCGTCAGAGAAATATCGGTTTCCGTTGTCTTTCGCTCGATTGTTACCTGTCTGGCTTTCATAGCATCCTGTCCGCTAACATTTGCTTACTATCTCTGTAATCGCCTCCAGCAGCGCATCATTCTGCTGCGGCGTTCCTATCGTAATCCGCAATTTATCTTCCAGCCCCGGCAGACGGAAATACCGCACATAAATATCCTGCTGCTTTAACTGCTCGAATATATCCGGAATCTCTCGGGCATTACCTTGCGCCAAAACAAAATTCGTCGCACTATCCGGCACCACAAACCCCAGCTTACGCAGTTTATCAATCACCCGCGTCCGCTCGGCTTTAACCTTGGCAACGCAATCCTTATGATAGGCTTGGTCACGCAGCGCCGCCGCGGCCGCCTGAATCGCCACCGCATCCATATTATAGGAATCCTTGACTTTTATCAGCCCTTCAATCAATACCGGCTGGGCAATCCCCAACCCCGCCCGCATTCCCGCCAAGGAATATCCCTTACTCATCGACCGCAGCACAATCACATTATCAAACTGCTTGGCCAATCGCAGACAGCTATCCTCTGAAAAATCGACATAGGCCTCATCAATCAGCAATATCCCCGTTAATCGTCTTGCCAGGTCGGCAATTTTCTCCACCGCCGTAAACTCGCACGTCGGAGCATTCGGGTTGCAGACGATCGTCAAAGGGGCGTTGATTTTCGCCAATTCACTGAGCCAGTCGCCATCCCGGCCAATCGTTATCGCCTTGCAATCCTGTAATTGTGCCAAAACCGGATAGAGCGAATACGTCGGCTCAACCCACGCCGC
>JBHJNC010000222.1:0-3392 GCA_048497675.1 Gimesia maris | reverse complement strand
TTTCGGCATCGACGAGCATTCGCCAGACCTTGCCGAGAAAACGATGGACACCCTCGACACCCTGCATACTCCGGGGCTTGGTGGCTTCCAGCGGACCCATAAACATCTCATACAGACGCATCGAATCGGCCCCGTACTCAGCAATAACCTTGTCGGGGTTGATGACGTTGCCGCGGGACTTGCTCATCTTCTGGTTGTCTTCGCCGAGAATCATCCCCTGATTGATGAGCTTTTTAAACGGCTCCTGCGTGGTCGTATAGCCCAGGTCGAACAGCAGCTTGTGCCAGAAACGTGAATAGAGCAGGTGCAGCACAGCGTGTTCGGCCCCGCCGATATACAAATCCACCGGCATCCAGTATTTTTCCTTGTCCGGATCAAAGGCCGCATTCGGATTTTGAGCATCCATATACCGCAGATAGTACCAGCAGCTTCCGGCCCACTGCGGCATCGTATTGGTTTCGCGTTTGGCGATCGTCCCGTCCGGCAGGGTAACAATGAGCCAGTCGGTCGCTTTGGCCAGCGGCGGTTCGCCTGTGCCGGTAGGCTTAAAGTCCTCAACCTCCGGCAAGGCCAGCGGCAGTTGGCTTTCATCCAACGCCAGAACCCGGCCGTCCTCCGTGTGCAGAATCGGGAACGGCTCACCCCAGTACCGCTGCCGGCTGAACAGCCAATCGCGAAGCTTGAAATTGACGGTTTTTTTGCCGAGCCCTTGTTCTTCAAGCCACGTGGTGATTTTTTCTTTGAATTCCAGTGTTTTAAGGCCGTTGAATTGGCCGGAATTGATGGCTATGCCGTCCCCGACAAAACAGAACTTGCCGTTTTCAACGAGCTTTGCGGTTTCTGCATCTTCGGGTTTTACCACCGGGATAATCGGCAGGTTGAATTTTGTGGCAAATTCAAAGTCGCGTTCATCGTGCGCCGGAACCGACATAATCGCCCCGGTGCCATAGCTGATGAGAACATAATCACTGATCCAGATAGGAACTTTTTGTCCATTGACCGGATTGATGGCATACGCCCCGGTGAATTGTCCGGTTTTGTCTTTGGCCAGATCCGTGCGGTCCAGGTCGCTTTTGCGGGCGGCCTGTTCTTTGTACTCGGCAACCGCTTTTTCATATTCCCGGGTGGTAATCGCATCCACCAGGGGGTGTTCCGGGGAGACAACCATGTAGGTTGCCCCAAACAGCGTGTCGGGGCGGGTTGTAAAGATGCGCAGTTTATTGTGATAGCCGACGATTTCAAAATCGACTTCGGCGCCAATGCTCTTGCCGACCCAGTCACGCTGGAGTTTCTTGATGGACTCCGACCAGTCCAGCTCGTCGAGCCCGTCGAGCAGCCGCTGGGCGTATTTGGTGATGCGAAGCATCCATTGCCGCATTGGTTTTCGGATGACCGGATGGCCGCCGCGTTCGCTGACACCGCCGATGACTTCTTCGTTGGCCAGTACCGTGCCTAATTCCGGGCACCAATTGACCGGTGCATAGGATTCATAGGCCAGCCGCTGGTCATTGATATAGGCTTGAACAGCTTGCTCGCCGTTAATTTGTACTTCATCAGGGATGGGCAATTCCGAAATAGGACGAGCCTTCTGCAGCTTTTCGTCGAACCAGCAATTGTAGAATTTCAGGAAAATCCACTGCGTCCATTTGTAGTAGTTGACATCGGTGGTATCGACTTGTCTATCCCAGTCGTATGAAAAACCCAGTGCCTGGATTTGCCGCCGCATGTTGTTGATGTTTTTCTGGGTGGTATCCGCCGGGTGCGTGCCGGTCTGGACGGCATACTGCTCGGCAGGTAGGCCAAAGGCATCCCAGCCAATCGGATGCAGGACGTTAAAGCCGACCATCCGCTTGTAGCGGGCGACGATGTCTGAGGCGGTATAGCCTTCCGGGTGGCCGACATGCAGTCCCGCCCCGGACGGGTAGGGAAACATATCAAGGACATAGTACTTGGGGCGTTCCTCTAAAGGCAGCTTGGGGTTGGGCTTCGAGTTTCGCGTGTAACTGGAACCATTTGGGGTGCGAAATGTCTTTTGGGAAACCCAGGATTCCTGCCATTTTTTCTCTATTTCAATAAAATTATAACTGCCTTTGTCCATCATAAAACGCCTTTATTGTTGTCGTATTAAATGCATTTATTCGCTTATGCCGCTTGAATAAGCCGAAAATTATAGCATTTTTAAGGACAAAGAAAAGACCAAAATATTCCATAAACGCCGTTATCTTCGCAGGGTAGAAAATGTCTGCCGGGTCAAAAATAATCTAAAAACCTTTCGGAAGGCCATAAAAAGAGGGTTTTTCTTGAATGCTCAAAATATTTTAGAATTTTTTTATTTCTGTGTTGACAGGAATCCGATAAAATTATATCATACTAAAACCATAGGAATAGTAGTATATAAGTGGAGTCTTGATTATGACAATTTCGACAAAGGCACGATACGGCTTACGAATGATGGTTGAGCTTGCGGCCCATTACGGCAAAGGACCGGTTTTGCTGAAGGATATTGCACAGAACCAGTCGCTGTCTGAAAAGTACCTCAGTCGGATCGTGATTGACTTGAGGACCGCCGGCCTGGTCGATTCGTTTCGCGGGGCCAATGGGGGGTATGTTCTGAGCCGTGATCCCAGCGAAATCACGGTCCGGCAGGTGGTCTGGGCGTTGGAAAATACAACGCCGGTTGAGTGTGTCAGAGACCCCGGAGTCTGTGACCGTATCAGTTCCTGTCCAACCTATGATGTCTGGAAAACATTAGATCAGGCCATCTACGCGACACTGGAAAAAATCACCCTGGACGATGTGCTCAACAACAGCCGGCAAAAAAGTGAACAAACGATGTATTATCTGTAATGGATCAAATGCGCTATGGAAACACATGCAAGAAGCATCATTAAGGCGTTTAGCTATCGATTGTTAGGTTCCTTGGTAACCTTTGGCGTGGTTTTTGTCGTTACACGTAAAATGGATCTTGCGGCTGGGGTTGGCGTGATGGACACGATATTAAAGATTGGGGCATTTTATTTTCACGAAAGGCTTTGGCACCGCATCAATTTTGGCAAGCTAAAGCCGCCGGATTATCAAATTTAATTGAACGGATATTGGGAAATTGATTTCAATGGATATGAATTTACTTCAACATTTAGTTTCACGGCTTTCGCCGCAGGAAATCATAAAATTATCTGTACAGCGATTCGAAGGCAAAATCGCTATGGCCACCAGTTTTGGGGCGGAAGACCAGGTGATTACCGATATGCTTTGGCGGCTGGGGGGCAAAGTTCGTCTCTTTACCTTAGACACCGGGCGGCTGCCGCAGGAGACCTATGATCTTATGGATGCAACCAGGCAGAAATACGGGGTCGATATCGAGGTATTTTTTCCGGAAGCCGGGCTGATCG
>JBHJNC010000221.1:0-7413 GCA_048497675.1 Gimesia maris | reverse complement strand
GGGTTTAATATATGGCAAAGCATCCCTGCCGCAGTAATCAGAAACCGTCCACAATTCATTAGGCAGACGGTCAAAATTAGGGTCAAGTATAGTCCCCTTAACGGGCATTCTCGGCATTCCCATCTCCCGCAAGTAACTACTATTGGGGTCATTTTGCCGTCGTTGACGGACTATTTCCAGCACTTTTGGAATATCCTCCGGCTCAACCATAATAAGTTTGTTGGTCAAAGACATATATAAAGTTTTTTCGGTCTTAAACTCCTCCAGCAGCATCGTATAATCGTTCGGATCGACTCTGTATTCCGGGGGTGTAATCTTTACGCCTACATGATCAAGGTAGCTGTTCTTGTCGTTGATGGAATGCACGGTAAAGTTTAGCAGCGGGCCAGCAAAGATGGAAAAAGCAACCACATGGACAATCAGCATCACGCCGCATAAGACAAAACACCGCCATCGATACTGCATCGCTTCGGGGGAACGGCTCAAAAGACCGTAGTAAATACCGGCTTTGCGATCTTTTCTGCGATAGCAAAGCACAGGCAAAAGGAAGATACAGACCAGAATATCAATTCCCAGCAGTCCGAACTTAAGCCCGTTGAATCCTGACCACAAAACGAGGATAGCAATAATCACCAACAGGCGGATGAGCAATTTCCGAAACCAGCCGAATGTCGATTCTTTTTTCACCCACAGCCACATCAGCAAACCCAGTGCGGGAATAGAGAGCCATATCGCAATTTTTTGTGGAATGAAGTGATTGGCGGCATACACCCCAATAGACAGTACAAACGAAATTGGAATACACTCAAATGTATAATGATCACACATTTCAATGCTTTGACATATCTCCTGATAATCCGCCCAGCGGCAAACCAGTAAATAACCAATTACACCGAGAACCGCAAGAACAACCGCCCATCGTGAAAATCCTGACGGCTGCATTTTCCAGACGGTTCCAATGATTCCAAAACATAGAAACGCAGTCAATAAGGCAATGGTCATCTGAAAGCAATGCGCTGCCTGAGGAATGCTGATTTTTTTCCATGCCGGGTAATCGTCCTGACGGCTGTGTTTTAAGGACTTGTCCCTTGTCTCTCTATATTGTTTATCCCACTGCTGCCACGCTCGAAGCTGAGCCCGATTCTGCTGGTAGCGTTCTCGGTCTGGCTTGATCCATTTTAATTCCACCCCCTGTGGGATTTGATCGGGTACCGAAGGCAAATTATAATAACTTAGAGCCATCAGCGGCTGATCTATCCAATCGATTTTGTACCTTAGACTCTTTTCAGCAATCCGCTGAAACTGGTCATGAATCTGTTTTGCTTTTTCCGATTGGCCATTGACAATCAAATCCTGAGTATAAGTCGATAACTCTTCTCTAAACTGCCCCAATATCCATCCATCCCTGCTTTTCCATCCTTTGGTAAACTCCGACAGCATCGCAGTCATTCCGTCTTTATCCACAATACGGCACGTTCTATCCCGGTAAAGCTCGTAAGGGTCATAAAGCGCCGGACAGGAAAAACCCTTATCCAAATATACCAATGCATCTTCTACCCGAGTGTCTTTCCAATCTTTCAGTTCTGCGTAGGCTTTCAAAAAATAGTACCTGCCGTTATTGGGATCGATTTCCAAAAGCCTATCTGTGATACAATGAATCATTATGGGATCCGTATAGGTATCGTCAATCAGACGGCTGGCGAGGTCATAGAGAAAGTATGGATTTCTGGGATATCGCAGTGACAATTCAGACAGTCTCTCAATGTAATTGAAATAATTCTTGTCGTGCAAATAGCTATAATTTTGATAGACAAACTCTGCTATTGCCGCCGCTTCGGGGTCTTGTCTGCTTACAGAACGGCTAAGAAGGGGTTGGCGAAGCTGCAATTGACTATGAAATATGATAAGATGCCGTTGAAAGCTGCTCCATTCCCGCCAATACAGCCCTAATTCTTTTCGATAGGAATAAAGATGTACAGCGCAAAGCCCGGCCGCCAATATCAACGCGATGAAAATGCCCTTATTTTTCATACGCATCCCTGTCTTTTTGGAATAATTTTCCGGAAAACGGTTAAAACATACTGATTATTTTATACCGCCGGGTAATTATCTGCAAACAAATTATCTCCACATCAACTTACGCAAACAGGGCTTCGACGAATACGATGAGATGGCAATGTCGCTGCCAGAAACCGTTAAACCAAAACTGGAGGCGTCGCCTGCTTTTGGGCCGCTGTCCGGCAGTTCGTTCTAATTCAACTTGTACAGTAAGAGGCGGTAACTTTTGAATTTTTTGAAATTTTCCCCGGTGCGCCGGCCGCTTAGATATTTCTGCCGCAGTTTTTCTAATTTCTTTCTGTATTTCCATTTCAAAATTTTGGATAGCAGCGGGTACCTGCTGTCCAGCAATTGTCCCAGTAAATTCGCAACCGGCCCGGCCACTTCTTTGCACAGTTGGTCTTCAATGTCTCTGGTGGGTGCGGTTTGGTCGGTAATATCGAGATTTCTAACCTCGCAAAGGGGGTATTTCGAAATCACATCAAAGAATTTCTTAAGATTGTGACCGCCAGAGATAGGGCTTTTTTCTGGATTATCCAGCTTGAAAATATCACAAATAAGTATCTGCCCATTGGGATTTAAAAGCGCGAGCGTTTTTTGAATAGCATCATCCGGAGCAATATATTGAAAACTCTCACTGAATAGAACCAGGTCATATCGTTTTTCAGTGTGCAGTTGCTCATAGCAGCACTCGAAAATCTCACTTTTGCCTTGTAATAACGTCCGGGCCTGCTGTGCAAGAAACGAACTCGGCGAAACACAATCCACCTTATACCCAGCATCGGTTAATTTTTTGGCGATTTGCCCCATTCCACACCCGACATCCAGGATTGATTTGACGCCATCGGGGATATTGGACAGCAAAAAATTCGTGTAATTTTCCTGTGCCGCCGGCAGATGGGCTAAATCAACATTAAAATCCTTCGTCCAATACCCATAATGCAAGTGTTCTAAGTTCAAGAAATGTTTGCCGCAGATGGTGGCAATTTCCAAGCCTATTTCGCGAGATACCGCTGTCTTATCTTTCATAACAGAACAATCCCATTAAACTATATGCCCTTGCCCTGCTGCGCCGCGGAGCTTTATTTCCAATAGAATACAGCGGCTGCCGATGAAAAGCCAGTCTTAAATCTTGCCGCAAAACCGCATCCAAAAAAACGTCGAAGACGAAAGATTACGCAAAAAGGGCTTCGACGAACTCATCGGGGTCGAATTCGGCGATATCTTCCGGTTTTTCGCCGAGGCCGACGAATTTTACGGGAATATCGAGCATATCCTTGATGGCGATGACGATGCCGCCGCGGGCGGTGCCGTCAAGCTTGGCCAAAAAGATGCCGGTTACCTTGACGGTTTCGGTGAATATCTTGGCCTGCATAATGGCGTTCTGGCCGGTGGTGGCATCCAGAACCAGCAGGACTTCGTGCGGGGCATCGGGAATCTGTTTAACAATGACGCTGCGGATTTTGCCCAGTTCATCCATCAGATGCTTTTGGGTATGCAGCCGACCGGCGGTATCGAGAATCAGGTAGTCCGCATTGCGATTGAGCGCCGCCTGGCAGGCGTCATAGGCCACCGCCGCCGGGTCGGAACCCTGCTGATGGCGGACAATCTGCACTCCGATACGCTCAGCCCAGATGCTGAGCTGTTCAACCGCGGCAGCGCGGAACGTATCGCACGCAGCGACAACCACCTTTTTATTGTTGCGGCTAAGGATACTGGCCAGCTTAGCGATGCTGGTAGTCTTGCCGGAACCGTTGATGCCGGCAACAAGGATGACCGTCGGACCCGACGCGGCTGTATGCAAGAGCCGATCCTGCTGGGGCCAGTAGGTTTTCATCTGCTCTTTGAGGAATGGGACAATCTGCTCGGCAGTCTTGATTTTGCCGGCTTTCCACGCGGCCCGCAGGTCGGCAATCAGCCGTTCAGTAGTTTCTACCCCGATATCGTCGCTTATCAGAGTCTGCTCAAGCTCGTCGAGCAGATCCGCGTCAATCGTCCGTCCAAAGGTCAAAATAGCCGACAGACTCGATCCGATTTTCTGGCGGGTCTTGGTCAGGTGGTCTTTAATAAATTGTACTGTTTTCGAGAAAAAACCCATACGTTTCTATAAATCCTAAATCAAAATTACATAATACACCAGTTTATGACAGGAGCTATTGGATATACTGGAATAAGGGCAGATTATAAAGCAAAAATCAAAAATATCTACTCAAGGGTAAGGATTTTATATCAATTTATTCCTATTTTCTATGCGGAAATATCTTGTTCTACACTGCGTCGGGATTTTAAATTGACAGTTTCAGGATATCAAGGTACAGTGTTTCTCCGGCTTTGCGAGGAGAACGGCTTCTCCGTGCCGAAAGTGAATACGGATTTAAATTGCAGACCATTTTTGGCAAAAACACAGGATACAACGCAATTATTTGAAAATATTGTCGAGCGAGCCAAAACCATCGACCCGGTCAATGTCCGTAAGTGGTTTGATGACCTGGTGGCAGATGAATTTGACGGCGGAGTGCTTTATATCGGCTGCCCCGATGCGGCAACCGCTCAATATCTTCAGGATCACTGTCTGGTTCCGTTTACTCAAGCCGCCCAGAATATCACCGGCCACCTGGTTAATGTTCAATTCCGTGCCCGCAATACCGGCGCCGCCCTGATACCCGCGATGGTTCAAAGCGGTGTCAAGCTCCATCCGGATTATACGTTCGACAGTTTTGTTGTCGGCCCCTGCAATCGGCTCGCTCACGCAAGCTGTGTAGCGGTCAGCCAAAATCCCGGGGCAATCTATAATCCCCTGTTTCTCTACGGTAATTCCGGTCTAGGTAAAACACACTTGCTGCATGCGATTTGTCATGACAGCCTTCGCAATACCCCGACGCTTTCGGTCCAGTTCTTAAGCTGCGAAGCATTTGTCAACGGCTTTATCAGCGCTATCGAAAAAGGGCAGCTTTCCGATTTCCAAAACCTCTACCGCTCGGTTGATGTCTTGATTATCGACGATGTCCAGTTTCTGCGCGAGCGTGAACAAAGTCAGGAAGAATTTTTTCATACGTTCAACGCCCTGTATAACAACCGCCGGCAGATCATCCTGACCGCCGATTCTGCGCCAACCGAATTAAAGGCTCTCGAAGAGCGGCTCATCAGCCGCTTTAAATGGGGTCTGGTTGCCCGGCTCGACGCCCCCAGCTATGAAACGCGTATCGCCATTGTCAAAAAGAAAGCGGGCATCCGCGGCCTTATGCTGCCCGATGGGGTAGCCGAGCTGATTGCCGAGCATGTTAAAAATAATATTCGTGAACTGGAAGGGGCGCTAACGGTCATCCACGCCACCGCCCGTGCCGCGGGTAGCGAGATAACCATGGATATTGCCAAACAGGCGCTGGGTTTCCAGGAAAGTCTCTCGGCTAAAACGCTGTCGATGGGTGATATCATCGCCGCGGTCGCCGAAGCATTCGATACACGCATCACGGATTTACAAAGCAAAAAACGCAGCCAGTCGATCGCCCTGCCGCGGCAGGTCTGTATGTATCTGGGGCGGATGCTGACCCGCCACAGCCTCGAAGAAATCGGCGGCCATCTCGGCGGACGCGACCACTCCACCGTCCTGCACGCCTGCGGCAAAGTCGAACAAATGTACAAAACCGAACCCGATTTCCGCAATCGCTTAGATATCCTAAACTCCCGATTGACCAAAGGGATGTAAAAACAGCAACCCGCTTAGAACTCATAACCCTTTTATTTTCAGATAGTAACAGTACCATCAAAACAAAAACCTCTTTCATTTTTTGATTTTTCTTGAAATTTGCTCAATACGTCGAGTACAATTACTCAAGATATTGAGTAATTTGAAAGGAGTTACCCAATGGCGGATTTCAAAAGACCGATATATCACGAAATTCTGACACGCATCAGAGAAAAACGACGCTTTATTCAGGTATTGGCTGGGCCTAGACAGGTAGGGAAGACCACGTTGGCCAGACAGGTTATGAATAACTGTGGCTTACCGGTTCACTATGCCTCAGCAGATGAACCGACACTTCAAGACCGATTCTGGCTCAATCAACAGTGGGATATTGCGCGACTCAATATCGCCAAAGAAAAAAACAAGGATGCGTTACTGATTATTGATGAGGTACAGAAAGTATCGGGATGGTCGGAAACCGTCAAGCGGCTCTGGGATGAAGATACCGCCGCCAAGATAAATCTAAAAGTGATTCTTTCAGGATCATCTCCATTGATGATGCAAAAGGGATTGACTGAAAGTCTTGCCGGACGATTTGAAACCTTGTCCATCATGCACTGGTCTTTTGCGGAAATGCGGGACTGTTTTGATATGCCGCTGGATCAATACATTTACTTTGGCGGCTATCCTGGTGCAGTCGAATTGACTCAAAATCCTTCGCGATGGTCTCAATACATTTTGGATTCGCTGATTGAAACGACCATCTCCAGAGATATTCTGCTGATGACGCGGGTTGATAAGCCCGCTCTGTTGAGACGGCTGTTCCTTTTGGGCTGCGAGCATTCCGGCCAGATTCTTTCTTACCAAAAAATGGTCGGACAACTGCAGGACGCTGGAAATACAACAACGCTGGCTCATTACCTGGAATTGTTAACAGGAGCCGGACTGCTGACAGGGATTGAAAAATACGCCGGCAAAATACATCGCAAAAGGGGTTCCAGTCCCAAACTGCTCAGCCTGAACACCGCTTTAATTTCAGCCTTATCAGGCGTATCTTATGCGGATGCTCTGGCGGATCGTCAGTATTGGGGGCGACTAACAGAGTCCGCTGTTGGGGCTCATCTGCTGAACGATGCCAAAGGCAAAGGGATTCAAATCTATTACTGGTTGCACCATAATCAGGAAGTCGATTTCGTTTTGGAATCCGGCAAAACAATCGTTGCCATTGAAGTCAAAAGCAGCGGTAAAAAGGCGAATCTTAGCGCGATGAAAGAATTCTGTAAAATGTTTAATGTAACACGGCAATTATTGGTTGGTGGACAGGGAATTGCGATGGATGAATTTCTCGCGACACCCGTTGAAAAATGGATAAAATAAAGCCATATCCCGATTTCCGCAATCGCTTAGATATCCTAAACTCCCGATTGACCAAAGGGATGCAAAAACATCGCCTCCTCAACGCCCTATAAAAAACCGTTTTACCTTTTACTCCTTATTTTTTTTCTTTTTGCCTCTTAATCTTTGATGTTATCAAACTCGATTTCTCGGTTTTTTCTTAAAAAAACGCATCTATTTGCCCATCTCCATTTTATTATGTAAGATATAATCATAAGGGAATTGAACAGAGAAATATAAATAATAAATGGTCTCCTCCTCTCCTGTCTTTTCCG
>JBHJNC010000220.1:0-3813 GCA_048497675.1 Gimesia maris | reverse complement strand
ATTATCAATATGACAACGGGTTTTCTCACCAAAGACCTTTATCAGGGCTATATACGTCCTAAAGCTTCCAATAAGGAGCTGATTTATCTGAGCTATGTGTTCAGTGTTCTGCAGGTCATAGTCGCTCTAACGATGGCGTATGCGGTTGAAAGCATCAATGATATCTGGGGCTGGGTGATGATGGGGCTTTCGGCGGGGCTGATGGTGCCGACCCTGCTGCGGTTTTACTGGTGGCGATTCAACGGCAGCGGTTTTGCAATTGGTATGGCCGCGGGACTGGCCGCGGCGCTAATCCAGCGATTCTATCTGCCGGAGATGGTTGAATGGCGGCAGGTTGTCTATGTTTTCGGAATCGGTCTTTTGGGGTCGATAGCAGGGACTTATCTGACTCCGCCAACTGAGAAAAGAGTGCTTGAGCATTTTTACAGGACAACCCGGCCCTTTGGATTGTGGAGGCCTCTTGAAAGCACCCTGTCGGCAGATATTCTTGCTGCGACCAAGCGAGAACATTTTTATGATATTGCCGCTCTGCCGTTTACCTTAGGCTGGTTGATTACGATTCTACTGTTGCCGATGCAATTGATGATAGGGGCCTATACGGCTTTTGCAGGTACGTTTGCAGTATTTGCGGTTTCGATGATCGGCTTGTATTTTACCTGGTATCGCCAGCTGCCGCCCAAAGAAGAATAGCAGCTTAATTTGAAACTTTAGAGCCACCCTAAACTCAAAAAGTGAGAAAAATTTTGAAAATTGTCCAAACAAAAAATTTAAATAGGAGTAAATCTTAAGTAAGCGAAATAATTAAATGTGAAAAACAGATACCAAATTGGTGGTCAGATGGACTTAAGGTCTTTAGATAAAAAGGTTTGTGAATTTGAGTGGAGATGCCGAAAAGCTGGGCTCAAAATAACCCCCCAGCGGATTGCAATTTACAAAGCTTTAATAATGACCGACGCCCATCCGACCGCCGAGGATGTTTTCCGCGAAGTGAGAAAAACCTTGAACAGTATTTCTTTGGATACGGTCAACCGAACGCTGCTTACCCTGGCTCACATAGGCGCAGCGTTCGTTGTTGAGGGGACCGGCCAGCCGAGGCGTTATGACGGCGGGCTTGAAGATCATCAGCATTTTTTGTGCATCGATTGTGGTAAAGTTATTGACTTTCATCATACACCATTCGACAATATCCAGTTGCCGCACGAAATAGAAGGTAAATATGAAATACTCCGAAAGACCGTATATCTTGAGGGGTTATGTGAACAATGTAAAAGCAAATCAAAAAAAGAGATATTATTAGACTAACAACTATTTTTTGAAAGTGAGGTTTTACAATGGGTTTAAAAGGAACAATCACAGAACGGAATCTGATGGGATCATTTGCAGGGGAATCACAGGCTCGAAATCGTTATACCTATTTTGCAGGTCAAGCGAAGAAAGAGGGTTACGAACAGATCGCGGCCATTTTTGAAGAGACAGCCAACCAGGAAAAAGAACATGCCAAACGGTTCTTTAAGTTCCTGGAAGGCGGCGATGTTGAAATCACAGCAGCCTTTCCAGCAGGGGTTATTGGCACCACAGCGGAGAATCTGAAAGCCGCCGCGGCGGGGGAAAATCACGAATCGACCCATTTGTATCCGAATGCAGCCAAGACGGCTGAGCAGGAGGGTTTCCCGGAAGTTGCTGCAGTCTATCGACTTATCGCCAGGGTTGAAGCTCGCCATCGCGACCGCTACCTGAAGCTGGAAAAGAATCTCTTGAATGGTACGGTATTCAAGAAAGACAGTGAAGTAAAGTGGATTTGCCGAAATTGTGGACACGTTCATGCGGGTTTAGAAGCCCCGAAAACCTGTCCAGCTTGTCAGCACCCGCAGGCTTTTTTTGAGATTGAAGCGACCAATTACTAAAACGGTATTTGGCCTTGGATGGATGAATTGCTAAGATGGCTGGAGGGGGAAACCCTTCCAGCCAAGAGTATATAGCAAGGATTGTTAAGATGGATAAAATAGTTAAGGTTTTGATAATGACGACGGCGGTATTAGCCGGATGTCAGGGGAGTACTAAGATGGAACGTGCAAATTTGATTACTTTTAAAGGTTCGCCGTTAACCCTTGTTGGAAAAGCAGTTAACGTAGGTCAAAAGGCCCCGGATGTTACATTGACTGACACCAGCATGTCGCCTGTGAAGATTTCTTCTTATGCAGGCAAAGTGGTGGTCTTGTCCTGTGTGCCATCTCTGGATACCGGGGTTTGCGATACACAGACTCGGAAATTCAACGAAAAAGCGGCAGGTCTAAGCAAAGAAGTCGAGATTTTGACAATCAGCATGGATTTGCCCTTTGGCCAGAAGCGGTGGTGCGGGGCGGCAGGGGTGGATCGGGTTAAGACCCTAAGCGACTATAAAGGCGCCACGTTTGCCGAGGCGTATGGTCTTTTAATCAAGGAGTGGCATTTAATCGCCCGGGCCGTCATTGTGCTTGATAAACAGCAGGTTGTCAGGTATATTCAAATCGTACCGGAGATATCGACTGAACCGGATTACGATGCAGTTCTTAAGGCGGTTAAGTCGCTGCTTTAATCTTAATCAGCTCAATCAAATGACAGTTGGATAAGGACAACGCGGATGCGAACACTTGCGAAAAATGTATTCCCTGTAGGGGTTCAGGATTGGGATCGACGATTATTCGATGAATTGATTCCATTGCCCGGAGGGACAAGCTATAATTCCTACCTCATTAAGGGTTCAGAAAAGACCGCTTTGATTGATTCGGTGGACCCGTCCCAAATCAGCGAATTATTCAATCACCTTGTCTCGGCGGGTGTTGAAAAATTAGATTACATTATCTGTAACCATTGCGAACAAGATCATTCCGGCGGCATACCCGATGTGCTGCTTATGTATCCGGATGCCAAAATTGTCACCAACGCCAAATGCAAAGGGATGCTGGCCGATCATCTTGGCATCGACGAACAGCAGGTTATTGTTGTGGCTGACGGGGAAAAATTGTCGCTGGGCGATAAGACGCTGCAATTTATTATCACGCCATGGGTCCACTGGCCCGAAACCATGTGCAGCTATCTGATTGAAGATAAAATTCTTTTCAGCTGCGATTTTTTCGGTTCGCATCAGGCGACCAGTTCCTTGTATGTTGATTGCGAGGCGACAACGTATGAGGCGGCAAAGCGGTATTATGCTGAGATTATGATGCCGTTCCGCAGTGCGATTGCGGGGAATCTCAAAAAGATAGAGCCGCTGGAGATTGTCAAGATCGCTCCCAGTCATGGGCCGGTTTATCCCCGTCCTGCGTTTATCATTGATGCGTATAAAGACTGGATTGGCGATACGGTTCACAATAAAGTGGTTTTGCCTTATGTGTCGATGCATGAAAGTACCAGGCGAATGGTTGAGTATCTGATCGAATCGCTGATGGAAAAAGATATTCATGTCAAGCCTTTCAATCTGAGCAGTATGGATCTGGGACATCTGGCGATTGAATTGGTGGATTCGGCGACGCTGATTCTCGCTTCGCCGACAGTGCTTGTCGGTCCTCATCCCCTGGCCGGTTACGCGGCGATGATTGCTAATGCGCTTCGTCCCAAAACCAAATTCGCCGGCATCATCGGTTCATACGGCTGGGGCAGTAAGATGGTTGAAACATTGACCGGGCTATTGGGGAACCTGAAGGCGGAATGGTTTGAGCCGATTGTCGCGAAGGGGACTCCTAAACCTGAAGACTTTGAAAAGCTGGAGACGCTTGCGGAAGCGATTCGAGACAGGCATTCGCAATTGGGTATTTTGAAATAAAAAAATAAATA
>JBHJNC010000219.1:0-4974 GCA_048497675.1 Gimesia maris | reverse complement strand
CATCGCACCGTATTGCTCATAAGCCTTCGGGAATAACACCACCTCACACTTACCCTGCAAGTCTTCCAAATCAATCACCGCCATTTTCTGACCGGCCGTCTTGCCGTTACGGGTCAGCATCGTCCGCACCTTGGCAATCATCCCGCCAATCACAATCTCGGCGCCCTCTTTAAGCTGCGTCAATTTGGACGTATTGCACGTCGAGTACGCATCAATCTGCTCCGCGTGTTTGCTCAGGGGATTACTGGTCACATAAAACCCCAGCACTTCTTTTTCATAGACGAGCATCTGCGTTTCCGGCCAGGGCTGAACATCCGGCAGCGACTGAGCCGCCGAGCTATCATCGCCAAAACCCGCCGCACCAAAGAAATTCATCTGCCCCTTATTCGAGTCAGACTGCATCGCAGCCCCTGCCTGCATCGCCTTTTCCAGTGCCGCCATCATCTGTGCCCGGCTGCCGCCGAGATTGTCAAACGCCCCCGCTTTAATCAGGGCTTCCAAGACCTGCTTATTGACTGCCCGCAGATCCACATTTTCGCAGAAATGAAACAGGCTCTTAAATCGTCCGGCTTTTTGCCGAGCCGCAATAATCTGCTCGACAGCCTTGGATCCGACGCCTTTGACCGCAGCCAGCCCAAACCGAATCACGCTGCCGCGGGTACTGCCGTGTTCTTTGTTATACACCACCGTAAAATCAACAAAGCTTTCATTGATATCCGGCGGCAAAACCTCAATCCCCATCGAGCGGCATTCACCGATATAGTCCACCACCTTGGTAGTATCGCCCATTTCGTAGGTCAGCAAAGCCGCCATAAATTCGACCGGATAATAGGCCTTCAGCCACGCCGTCTGATACGCCACAAAGGAATACCGTGTTGCATGGCTTTTATTGAAACCGTAGCCGGCAAACCGCTCAATGAGTTCAAAAATCTCATCGGCCTGTGCGGCGGTTAAGCCTTTTTTAACGCAGCCTTCGGCAAAGCGTTTTTTCTCGGCGGCAATCACGTCAAGTTTCTTTTTGCCGATAGCCTTAATCAGCGAATACGCCTCGCGGAGAGGTATATCACCGAGCCGGTTGCAGATTCGCATGACCTGCTCCTGATAGACCATAATGCCGAAAGTTTCTTCCAGCACTTCACGCATAATCGGATGCGGCACTTCCCACTTTGCCCCATGTTTGCGGTCGATATAGTCTGGAATCAGCGCCATCGGACCCGGCCGATACAGCGCATTGGCTGCGATCAAATCTTCCAATCGGTCAGGCTTAAGCTTCATCAGCATATCCTGCATCCCGCCGGATTCAAACTGGAACACGCCTTTGGTCTTCCCTTTGGCAAAAACGTCCTGGAAGACTTTCTGGTCGGTAATATCAATTGCTTCGATGTCGATTTTCTGGTTGTGACTTGCCGCGATTAAATCCACCGCCCGCTGGATAACGCTCAGGGTCCGCAGCCCCAAAAAGTCCATCTTCAGCAGCCCAACCTTCTCGACCATCGGGCCTTCATATTGGGTAATCAATTCCTCTGAATCACCCTGCTTGTATATGGGCAGAAACTCCGTCAGCGGAGCATCGGCAATCACTACTCCGCAGGCGTGAACCGACGCATGCCGGCAAAGCCCTTCCAGACGTTTGGCTACATCAATGACCGCCTGATAATTTGTGTTATCCTCGTATGCTTTCTTTAAATCCGGCTCGACGTCCAGCGCCTTATCCAGCGTCATCTTCAGTTCATTCGGAATCAGCTTGGCCAGCTTATCCGCCTCCGACAGCGGCACATCCATCACGCGGCAGACATCGCGAATCGCCGCCCGGGCCTTCATCGTTCCAAATGTGATAATCTGGGCAATATGACCGTATTTCTTACGCACATAGTCCAAAACCTGCGCGCGGCCGTCCTGGCAGATGTCAATATCGATATCAGGCATCTCATTACGTTCCGGATCCATAAACCGCTCAAACAGCAGGTCATACCGAATCGGGTCCACATCGCACACACCAAGACAGTACCCAACTACTGTACCAACCGCACTGCCTCTGGCGCCAACCGGAATATTATTTTCACGAGCGAAATTGCAGAAGTCCCAGACAATCAGAAAATAACTGGCAAAACCCTTGCCGGAAATAACCTGCAATTCTCGTTCGATACGGTCTTTGATTTCATCGGTTACCTTGCCGTAGCGTTTTTTCGCCCCATCATAGACCAGCTTAGAGAGAAACTCTTCTGCCTTGCTGCCGTTGGAGGGACGATAAATCGGAGCGTGTCGGCTCTTGAGATCAATTTCCGCATTGCACCGTTTGGCAATTTCCAGCGTCATATCACATGCCTGCGGCGAGTAGGGGAAAAGCTCCCGCATCTGCTCCGGGCTTTTCAAAAACACATCCGGCGGATAAACCAGACGTTCCGGGTCGGTTACTTTTTTGCCGGTACTGATGCAGCACAGGGCATTATGCGCCTGATAATCCTCCGCATCCAAGAAGTGAACGTCGTTGGTCGCCACCACCCCCAGCCCCATCTTGGCCGCGAGGTCATTCATCATTTGTCCTAATTGCGGATATTCATTCGGTTCGTGCTCCTGAATTTCAATAAAGAACCGTTCCGGACCGAAAATCTTCAGATATTGCTCAATGGCATCCCTTGCCGCCTGTTCGCCGCTTCGCAGCAGCTGCGCCGGAACCTCGCCGGCCATACACGCCGTTAAACAAATCAGCCCCTCGTTAAACTGCGATAGCACCTCTTTGTCGATACGCGGGCGGTAATAAAAACCTTCGGTATATCCAATACTGCTCAGCTTCAGCAGGTTTTTATAGCCAGTATTATTCTCTGCCAGCAGCAGGATGTGATAAGCGTTTTCTTTGACTCCGCCGCCGCCCTGCTTGTCAAAGCGCGAACCGGGGGCAATATAGGCTTCCAGCCCGATGATGGGCTTAACCCCCGCCGATTTGGCCGAGGTAAAAAAATCAATGGCCCCAAACATATTGCCATGGTCGGTCATAGCAACCGAGTCCATCCCCAGCTCCTTGCAGCGTTTGAACAGCTTGCCGCAGGAAATAGCTCCATCCAGCAACGAATATTGTGTATGTAAATGCAGATGTGCAAAGCCTTTATCTGCCATAGTATCTCCGTATCGTACAACTCTTTTCCATAAGTCTAATAAAATAGACGTTTTCGGCCGCAAAGTCAACGGAATCCCTCGTACCGTTTGCCTTAAAAATAAGGCCCAGGCGATGTTGGACGTGTGAAATCTGAAAAAAATGGAATATTTGGATATAGAAGCCGATATTGGGGGGCTATTATGGCATCAGAAATGCGACATACTCCCACAGAAAAGAAACGGTTGCTTTGCAAGAAGCAAAGCAACCGTATTAAAACCACAGAAGTGAGCGGCCCATCTGGAGGCCGCTTACATGTAAATCCGGATACGAATTAACCGGTTGAGCTGAATTTACAACCCTTTAAAGGTATTCTCGCCACCATTTAGCAGGTATATCAACGGTTGAGGTCTATCGGTGCCTTCGATGAATTTCGGACGAGCCGCCCAGGGGGCAACACTCAACACGCCCGCCAAATCCATCCAGTACTGGAGACGCGAGGTCGGCAGATTCCAGGTCATGTGGAAGTGGTTGGCCGGGGCGTATTGTTTGTATTCGACCATACTGGCGTATTTCGGCACGACAAAGGTATGCGGCCAAGTCGGGGTGGTCAGATCGCACATCGCTTTGCCCAGCTTGGCAGGCACACTGGTTGTATAGGCTTCATCCCAGATGAGGGAGAACTTGTTGTTCAGGCTGCTGTATGCCATACGGCCGGCGATGCCTTCGATGCCTTCGGGGGTCATAAAGGTAACGCTGTTGCCGCCGCCGGGGAAGTAGCCGGAATCGGCCAGAGGCATGGAGATGCCTTTCATGATGTCTTTGACGCTGCTGCCGGGTTTGCATGCCCAGTCAAAGGCCGCTGAGCCGGAGTTGTCGCCATCGACCAGACCCTTTTGGATAAAGTCGGCTTTGGGGCTGACCTTGACGCCGAGCTTCTTGGCGAGAGCTTCGATTTCCCACCCTTCCCAAACCTTGCGGAAGTCCATAAACAGCGGTGGATTGCCGCCGGATAGATATGTCATAAACAACATCGTCAAAAGACCCTGCACATCCGCTTCAGTCGCATAAGGCAGTGGAGCTTTGGGGCCATTGTGGTCGAAGGTGCTGTTGAACATCGATTCCATCGCATCGGCCACCGGCAGTGGAATACCGCGCGGGTCGCTGCCCCATTCGAGCTGGCTCATGAAGCCGCCACCGACAGCATTGAGGTCCTTCATAAGATCGCGGTTAATCAGGTACATCGCCAGACTGGTGTTGAAGCGTTCGCTGTCGGCTTCGGTCTTGAGCTCCAGACGCTTGCCGATATTGCTGTCGATCCAGCCTCGGAGTTCTTTGAGTTCTTTTTTATCATAGGCGCCTTTGCTGAGCATATCGGCCAGCAGTTTCATATCCAGGCGGGTAATTTCCAGACCGAAGGTGTTGCGGGTCGGGAGGATGTGGGCCAGAGCGGTTTCCATGCCCATTGAGTCGTGGCCAAAAATCATTACGCGGCGGCCTTTGAGGGCAACGGCGGTCACGGCGGCATAGCACCAGTCAATCAGGGCAGCGGCGGTCGGCTTGGTCATTACGGGGTTCATTCCGGTATCGGGCCAGTTGCCGACATTCAGATGCACCATTTTACCGTATTGGCTGATGGCGCCGGCCAGCGCGTGAGCATAAACGACGCCGGGCTTGGGGCCGCTGTTGCCGCAGGTGATATTGATGGGGGTGTCTTTGGGGAACTGCTGGAGCAGCGAAATGGTCGTTAGCTGCGGAAAGGCCCAGGTATCCGGAGCACAGACAAGAATATTTACGCCGGCCTTTCGAAACTGCTGGGCGACAATATCGGCCTGCGATTCGCTGTCCACGAGTATCGATGAATAAACAACGGGGACAGAGTT
>JBHJNC010000218.1:0-7990 GCA_048497675.1 Gimesia maris | reverse complement strand
CGGCGGGGCAGCAGGGTGGTGGTGTGCATTTTCATACGCCCAACGGGATGCATGCTCGGATGATTGATTCCGAGATGGCCCGGCGACTGGTCAAAGGGGGGATGAAGACCTTTTATCTCGGCTATGAAAGCGCCAGTCCGGAGTTTCAAAAGCAGACCGGCTCGAAACTGACGGCGGACGATCTTGCCGGAGCGGTTGAAGCCTTGCGTTCGGCTGGGGTTCCGGCTGAGTCGATTATCGCTTATGAGATGCTGGGGCATCCTAAAGGCGATGTCCAGCGGGTCGAAGAATCCATGCGGTACGCCGCGTCGCTGGGGATTCGTGTGATGCTCAGCGAGTTTTCGCCCATACCGGGTACGCCGGATGGGGAGCTTTGCAGGAAAATGGTTGACCTGGACGAGCCTTTGTGTCATAACAAGTCGGCGTTTCCGATTTTGTTGCTGGGCTGGGACAAGGTAGTGTATTATAAAAATCTGTGCAGGGAACTGAATGCGAAAAACAGACAATCATAAAACAGAAACCCCAGATTTCGCAGATTACGCAGAATAGAATAAAAAATAATCATAAAGATAAATACGAAAGGCAAAACAATGGCGAATACAAAAGTGAAGATGCAGACGACGCTGGGCGATATAACGATTGAGCTGGATGCGGCGGCGGCTCCGATTACCGTGAAGAACTTCCTCGAATACGTCAATGACGGCTACTATGAGGGAACCATTTTCCATCGTGTCATCAAGGGGTTTATGATTCAGGGCGGCGGGCTGACTAAGACTATGCAGAATAAGCCCGGTAATGATCCGATTGTCAACGAGGCGTCCAATGGGCTAAAGAACAAACGCGGCAGTATCGCGATGGCCCGCACAGCCAACCCTGACAGCGCTACCAGCCAGTTTTTTATCAACCATGCGGATAATGATTTTCTGGATTACCGGGGGCCGTCGCCGGATAAGATCGGCTATGCGGTTTTCGGCAAGGTGACCGAAGGACTGGATGTGGTCGATAAAATTGCCGCCGTCAAAACCGGTTCCAAGGGGATGTACGACGATGTCCCGCAGCAGGTGGTGGAGATTGTGTCGGTGAAAGTAGTCGCGTAAGCAACAAATTATGAGCCTCACGAATTATCGTGGGGCTTTTTTGTTTTCTTTTTTTTCGGGTTTGATCCCAAGGGGAAATTCTTACGATTCCACTTTCCAAATAAATTCATTTTTTTTGAGAAAATGTTCAATCTGGTCAATGCACTGTTTGGCTTTGCGTTCGACAGACTGATGAGTGTTGAAAGCGTTATGGGGGGTCAGGATTACATTGTCCTTTTGATGGAGTTCCAGCGTGGCTTTGACTTCCTCGTCGTCGGAGGGGGTCTTGGTCCTCAGGCTTTCGGCAAGGATGGATTCGCGATTGTAGGTATCGAGGGCCAGGCCGGCGATACGGTTGTCATGGATCAGTGCAAGCAAATCTTGAGAGGGCGACAACTCTCCGCGAGCGACGTTGATGAAGATAACGCCTTTTTTGGCTTTGCTTAGGCAGTCGTAGTTGAAATAGTGCAGATTTTCTGTCGTCAGATTCATCGCACAGACAATGATGTCGGCGATGTTAAGTCCGTTTTCTTTGGAAATATAATTGACATCGTCGTAGCGTTTAACGATGTCGACACCGTAGGTCTTTATACCAAAGGCCGAGGCAATTCTGTAAACTTCGTATCCGATATTGCCTACGCCGTAAATGACTAGGGTCTTGTCCTGGGCTTCGTGGCCGGTTAAGTGGTCTCGGTAAAAGGTCTCGAAATGCTTAAGCTGTTTGGGCAGTTTCCGCAGCAGGCACAACATCAGCATCATGGTCTGCTCAGCGACGGCCCTGGCACAATACAAGGGCAGATAGCCGCATTCGGTTGTATCGGCAAATTTACTGATATGGTCGTAGCCCGTGCTGCGGGTCAGGATGCCCGACATACGCCAATCAAGTGGAATATGGGATTGTGTGCGTATGGAGATGACTTGGGCCGGCAGTTCGGTATGGCCGCTTTCCTGGATGGTATGATGAGTAAAGCCTGCGGTAATTTCCGCAGGCAGAAACTTCCGGAGAAAAACCTCTTCTTCTTTAAACGCCTCATAAAAGTATACGTTCAGCATAGCGAATTCCAGGGTTTTTGGTTTGGGATCTTTGCCGGATATCTTACCCCAAAACAGGCTTGGCGGGCAATAAAAAAAGCGGCCCGCCGGAGCGCACGCTCCAGTTTCGGGTCGCTTTTACGTTCTAAGTAAGGGAGGCAAGCGCATTCTTCATCAATAGGTTGTGGGCCGCACTCCCTGTTGCCCGCTGTGCCGTTTTTGAACGGTCCATGGTATCGTTCGGTTTGGCATTAATCGCCTTGCATCGCACCGGCAACATATATAATATAAACAATATTGCATAAAATGTCAAAAAACAGAGAGGCTTTTCTTGGCGGTTTATTACAAGCTTTTTATTTGTAATAGGTTATAATTTGAAGGCGTCATTGTTTTTTTAGGCCTGATGTGCATGCGTAAAGCGGTATATAAAAAGCGTGCTCGAAAAAGTGTTATTTTCGAGTTGTGTTGAACGTCAAATATTCGTTTTTTTTTTCGAAGCAGGCCTTTTAGGCATCGATAACTATGATCAGTTAAACCATAGGAATACGGATACGAAAATGCAGAAGTTTATCAGGATTACTTTCATTTTGCTGTTGCTGGCTGCGGCTCAGTTGTCTGCTGCAGAACGTAAATTGATTGAAATGTGCGGGGAAGGGTATTTAGAAACCGTGGACGGTTATCGGGTTCTGCATGTGAAAGGCTCTCCTGAGCAGATGGGTATCCAGCACGGGACGTTGTTGAAAGCTATCATCAAGTCCAACGTTGATTTTCTTTTCAGTCATGTGCTGGACAACGATGTTCAGATAGGCGAAAATACGATTCCAAGGTCTATGATTGCTTCCCAGCTGATTGGTCAGTTTCAGTACAGAATTCCCGATGATTATATGACAGAAATGAAGGCTATTGCCAGAGCTGCTGAACTGCCTGAATGGAAGATTGTTGGGGCTAATCTGATTCCGGAATTGTTTCATTGCTCCGGATTTGCCCTGCTCAAAGATGCGACTGCAGGCAAAAAACTCTACCACGGCAGGGTACTGGATTATGGCATCGACTGGAAGCTGCAGGAGTGTGCCGTTTTGATTATTGCTGAGCCTGAAGGCAAGATTCCGTTTGTGAACGTCTCTTATGCGGGTTTTATTGGTTCGGTTACAGGAATGAACTTAAGACAGGTCAGTATTGGCGAAATGGGCGGCAAAGGTGTAGGACAATGGGATGGTATGCCGATGAGCTTTCTGGTACGCAAGGTGCTGGATGGGGCCGAAACGCTCGATGAGGCAGTGGCGGTTTTTACTGAAAATAAGCGAACGTGCGAATATTACTATGTGATTGCCGACGCCAAAGCCGACAGCGCAGTCGGGTTGCGGTGCGTTCCGGAGGCGGTAGATATTGTCAAGCCCGGCCAGTTTTATGATCTGCTGCCTAATCCCGTAAAGAATACCGTACTTTTGTCTGCAGGTGATCGGTATCGGGAACTTTCCAGACGGGCAGCTGAGCAATTCGGTGCCTTTACTGAGCAGTTGGCTATACGATTAATGGATTACCCTGTTGCGACTAAAAACGCCAACCTGCATAACGTCCTGATGATTCCCGAGGATGCCAGGCTGTATGTCGCCAATGCTGACCCGAATGGGCAGGGTGCCTGGCAGCAAAGGTATCATCACTTCGACATCAAAAAATTGATGCTATCCAAGCCTGAAAACAAATGACTTTTGCTCGTAACCCAGGTGCGAGTCCAATTTTGACTGCCATCAAAGCTTATTTGAACGCTATGCATGACACAAATCGCCTGCCGGATCCTTAATTTTCTCCCCTTGACATGATTTGGCCCGGAAAGGTCTTTATTGTCACAAAATAAATAATTGTTCAAGAGTAAACTATAGGTATTATAAGATACTTAGTATGTCCCGAATATAGTCGAGTACCAAATCTTTCCAAAAACAGACACCTCAGCACGCCCATCCCTGGCTACAGACAGCAACAAATTAAGGTTTTCATCGGTCCAGTTCAATTGCAGTCCGGAGCCGGGTGTCTTGTTTGTTGGTTCTTTCCAACACCTTTACCCATTGCTATCCATAGCAATGGGTAGTTTTTGTATTCATTTTTCTAAACTCCTCTGCCGCCTGTTGTTAGAGTCCATTTCCCGATCACGTTTTCCCTATTCCCTTCTGACGTGCCAGGCCCGGACGAGCTAACAATAAAGTCCGAAAAAATCATTCTTTTTCCTTTCATAAACAAAGCGTCCATTTACGCACTGCTCATATAGCGAATGGCGACCGGGTTATATTGATTAAAAAATTAAAAATTTTTTAATTTTTTGGATTTTTTGGGAAATCAAATCAAGGTTTTGGTCTCTCAACCGCTCAATTATTTAGGAAAGATATTCAGGCGTTTTCCGGTTGGGACGAAATGAAAGTTGTGATGGCGATTTATGCAACCAGAGTATAACGACTCGTAAAAGGGGATGTTCGATGAAGATGACAGCAATTGGTATTGTGTTTATAGCATTTATTTCATCGGTTTGGGCTCAAATCAATCTCAGTATTTATGAAGTGGATGGTTTGACTCCATTTAATAATCGCAGTATTCCTGTGGGGACACATCTAAAACTGGTTGTCGCCTCAGACTCGCAGTCCTGCTGGAACGGCGGGGTATTTATTTCCGGACAAAATCGAGAATTGGGGTATTTGAGCGGCAGCGGGAAGGATCCCAATACTCTGGATTGGACAGGCTGCCATCTTGCTGAGGCCGGGCCGTATGCATTGGTATTGGATTGGGAAGATTCGCTGATTCAGGGATTTGACTTGTATTCGTCGGATATGAACTCCCTGCCGGGTAATTGGTTTGTGATTGATTATATGGCGAGGGCTCCTGGAATGGCGAACGTGGGTTTTTATGACTATGACAGCAGCTGGTATGATCCGGTATCTACGGTTGTAATTAATCAAGTGCCGGCATGTGATTTTAACACCGACGGACATGTTAATCTTTTAGATTTTACAGCGTTTTCGATGTATTGGCAGCATTCGGCATTGCCGCCGGGTGGAGCATTTGCCGATTTGGACGGCGATGGCGCTGTGGATGTCAATGATTTGATGGAATTTACAGATTATTGGATGTGGGAGTTGTTTGAGCCGATTGCAAATCTGGGAGATCCCAATCTGGGGGGGGCAGAGCCGAATGAAGTTGAGCCGATTATTGTCGAGCCGCTCCCGGACCCCAATATGATTTATCAGATTGTTGATGGGAATGGTTTAAGTGAAATCACCATCACTGTCGGGCAAAGTGTTACGCTGTATGTTGATATGATGAATGTCAATGACAGCAATCTGTGGGCATTCAACATCGAGGCTGATTTATCCGATCCCAATCTGGGTGCTATCGATAACCGGGCTTATGATCCGAATAATCCGCCCGGCCCGGGGGCTGCGCGAATTCTGGCAGATCCGAATCGATGGGAGATCTTTGATAGCTGGGGCCCGGGGACGCAGCAGCCGGAAGGCATATATTTGGGAGCAGTAAGTGCATCCGGGGCATTTGATGATGGTCACCTTGCCAGTTTTGTCTTTACGTGCCACGGGGCCGGTGATGTGGTTGTCAATTTGATTAATTACGATTCAACGAGTACTTGCGGTGAGAATCTATATCCGACGCTGGAAGGCATTTTAATTCATCAGATTGATCCGACGCCGGAATCCATGGCAATGCCGAGCTCTCCGGAAAGCCCGATGCTATTTGCTGATGAGTCATTTGCTGTTGAGGAATCGGTTGAGATGTCCGGCTCAAGAATGACGGCGGTCCAGGAACCGGTTGAGGCTGTCAGCGAGGAACAAATGATCCAATTCCTTGCCGATATCTGGCAAGAAGACAGTGAACTCCAGCAGACAATCAGTGAAGAAGAGTGGAAAGAATTTATTAACAGTGTAGAGGAATCATATCAATAATCAGGCTTTGAAAGCAGAAAGGGTGATATTTTCATGAAACGTTCTATCTTGATCTTTTTGACAATAACTGCATCTCGATGTTGGGCGCAGGAACAGGTTCTAAACGGCTTGCAAACATCTCAGTTAATTGAGTTGCTCTGCCAGAAGAAGCAGTCTTTCGGCTGGATTGAGCAGGGGAGGATTGAAGCGGCACATCGGTCGGTGGATACTGTAACCGGCGAGACAACAGAGTCAAAGGAAGTGATAGTGACCGACGGCATTCGGTTTTCATGGCAGATTCAGGTCGAATCCTATAGCAAAAAAGATGATTTGGATCTGGCGCAAACCAAAGAATTCATGCAGTCCAATCAGAGCCGTCTGTACGTCTGGGATGGCCAGTCGTATACGATTTATTTCAAATCCGGTAAGCAGGCGATAATTTATGATAATTCGTCGTCTGTGCCGGTCCGTGTCAATGGGGCGCTGACGGCTGGGTATATTCCGTGGGGGCGAGGGTCGTTTTCGCTCAAGGCGTTGTCCGAGGCCAGGGTGTCGTCCTCACAGATCTCCTCGGAAGCCGAAGGTCAAATCCTGCTGACCATCCAGGCGGCGGACCGACCGCAGCTGAAGCTTGTTTTAGATCCGTCAAAAAATTTCGCGGCGACTTCCTATACTATTGAAAAAGCCAATTCTCAAACGGTGCACACATACGGCAATTATATCTTGAAGTCCGGGCAGTATATTCCGACGATCATTCTGACGGAAAAATATACTGACGGGAAGCTGCAGTCTTCTGACCATTGGGAAATTCTCAAGGTCGATGACCATTTCACATCTCAGGACGGTTTTGCGGCCCCCCTGGACGATGAGACCCTGGTGGAATATCATAGCTCGGTGCTGGATAAGCCGCTATTCTATCGTCACTCGACTCAGAAGAATATCAAGCCCCTGCTGGATAAGCGGATGCAGGCGTCGCTAAAATCGGGGGTTCAAAAGCAAAATTGCGGTTCGCTGGCCGTAGAACAGATATTGGAGCACTTTGGGCTTGCCGCTACCGAGGCAGAACTATCGGCCCTGATCGAGGATAAATCGGATGTAACCAGTCTGTATCAAATGCAGAACCTCATTCAAGACAAGGGGTTATATGCGTTGCCGGCCAAAGTGCCATTTGAGAAGCTCGGACAGCTTAAGAATTGCCAGGTTGTCATTCATTTGCCCGGAAAAAAACATTTTGTCGTGCTGGATCGGGTTGAGAATGATAAAGTCTGGATCGTTGATATGAGTCGCCAAACGTTCTATCAATGTATGGAACGCGATGAATTGAAGCGCGAATGGGCGGGTATTGTGCTGCTGGTTTCCACTGAGCCGATAGATTTGGAGAAGGGTTTTCTTCCGATTCCGCTCGATGTACTAAAACAGATTAAAGGGGCCGGAAATTATTCCTGTACGGAGCTGCTTCAGGAGTATCACGTGGATTTCTGCCCGCAGATGATACTCTTAACGTGTGCCGGGCGCTACCAAGTATGGTATGAAATGTTTCGATGTAAAGAGGATTCTCAGGGCGGTAATTGTCAGGGGACACCGCTGCCGGGACGGGTTTATTCGTATTGTGTAGAAGATAATGAAAGCCCTGGCGACTGTACCATAACCGGCAATTGGATATGCAAGTATATGCGTGCCTGTGAGCCTTAAAGCTCCATTATTGGTCTTATACAAGAGGTTGACGGTTGCGTTTTTTTTCTTATACTTGTAGGTATGAGAAAAAGCGGCTTTACTCTTATTGAATTGCTGGTTGTGATTGGGATTATCGCGATGCTGATTGCGATCGTCATGCCGTCGCTGCTGGCGGCAAAATCACAGGTTCGGGCTGCCCGGTGCTGTTCCAATCAGCGTCAGCTTTCCTTGGCTTTTACGGTCTATCAGGACCAGACCGGTGTACTGCCCTATGGTTTCAATGATGAT
>JBHJNC010000217.1:0-3173 GCA_048497675.1 Gimesia maris | reverse complement strand
CCAAGAGACTGGAAAGCCCTCTTCATGGACGAATTTGGCCATTTCAAGCATCGCCTCGGGTCTGCTGACCCACTGCGAGACCGTAAAAGTGGCGATCATCTTTCGAGGGTCGTTGGGGTTTTTAAAGGAAGCTGGGATCTCAAATGAAGGGCGGGTTGACACAGGCGCCGTCGGCTCGACAGCCGCAGAGCAGACCTGTACCCCAGCGAAACAAACAACCAGAAAATATCGATACAAATAAGACATTTCTAAAACTCCTTTTTAAAATCTCAACTCGTGTATTTTTTGTCCTTTTTATCAATTTTGTGCTAACCGGGCATTTGCTTTTTTAATTTCAGCAAGCATATATGCCCTATTGTTGTCAGGTGTAATATTCCATTCGCCATCCTGAGGCGAGAAATCATAAACCCACGCCGCTGAAAGCTGGATGCGGTTGGCGACAATCGCTTCGATCATCTCGTCAAACAGCGTCCGGGCAGACAGCAATTTCGACTTTTCAGATGCGCCGAATTCGCCTATAAAAAGCGGTTTTTCAGCGGATTTTGCGGCGTTGGCCGTAAACGCCAAAAAATCCTTCAGCGAGAGGTTTTTTTGGAAATAAGTCCGGCGGTGCTCCTCATACAGATGAATTCCGATGGTGTCGATCTCGCCGGGGCTGTCGCCGATCAGCATCGCCCGCCACTGTTCGGGACTGTCTTTGAGTTCCCATGTATTGAGCACGGTCATGTGGTAGGCGGACTCGCGCGGCGCTGAATCGCCGGTAGAAAGCATCCGGTATTTATCGATTCTGCGTACGGCCTTGGCAAACTCCCGATAGGCCTGCCGCACATCCGTCCGCCGCACATAATCACGAAGACCCCGTGTGCTCGGTGTTCCGTGCTGAGGCTCAATATGAGCCGTACCTCCCTGGCGATCAGGATGGTCGGCAAACAGCATATACTCATTGCCGAACTCCCACGCCCAAATCGCCGGGCTGTCTTTGTAGCGGGCGACAACCTCGGACGTAAATTCACGAATAAAGGCATTGGTCTTGCTGTATGGATCGCCCAGCGCATCCATCGGCTCGCCGGACAGGTCCGCCGGCGCAGAATAAAGCCAAAAGAACGACGGAATCAGCCCGATACCCATCTTTTCGGCATCAGCGACAAACTGATCCAGCCGATGAAAATAGGTCTGTTTGTCATTAAGACAATAGGTTTTCCAGTCGTTCACCCAAAAGCCGGCCAGTCGAAATCGGATAAATCGGATATCATACGTAAGCAGCTGCTCAAACCCCTTCTGATAGCTGCGGTCATTTGGATCGGTCATATACCGCACAAAGGCGTCGTGATAATTGATGCCGATGCCGTAATAGGGTTTTCCGTCTTTGAGCAGAATGCCGTCCTTGACATAAAGGCCGGGCGTGGGAACTGCATTATCTGCAGACACGGCCCCGCATGAAAAAAGTACAGACACCATCAAAATGACACACATACTTTGGAATTTCATCCGTTCAATCCTTATTTAAATCATTTAGAATGCCCAACACGTGCATTCGGACTCTGGGGGGAATAATTTTCAGGCTGTTCATTCAATGCCGCTGTAGACCAATGACTGTATTTTTTGCGATACGCCGAAGGCCGCATACCTGTTTCACGCTCAAAATAGCGGCCAACGTTTTCAATACTTGGAAAATTCAACTCCGCTGCAATCTGGGGAATGGACAGGTTGGTTTCCAAAAGCATCTGTGCAAAGCGGTCGGTACGCACTCGGCGGATTTCACTCAGCACGCTGCGGTGCAGATATTTGTTAAATTTGTCTTCTAAACTTCTGCGTGAAATACAACTCGCCGCAACGACATCGTTGACGGAAATCTGACGATGTGAGTACTGCTTAATAAAGTTGAGCGCGCGGGCAAGATCGGGATTTTCCACACATAAAATATCCGAAGACTGACGCGTAACAACATACAACGGTTTGACAATAATCTGCTGCCCGCATGGTTTTTCCTGGCCGCTCATCAGTTTTTCCAAAAGCTCTGCGGCTTCATAACCGGCATGAGCGGTATTCATTGCAATGCTCGACAACTTGGGATTGGTAATATCACATAGAGGCAAATCGTTATCAACCCCCAAAATAGCGACTTGTTCAGGAACCAACCGCTCTGCGAGCCTGCACGTCTCGGCAACATGCTGGCCGCGAAGGTCACAACAAACCATAAGCCCTACCGGCGTAGGCAGCGATCGTACCCAAGAGGTCATATGATCAATTTCTTTTTCCCAGAAATAATAGGATTTCGAGCCGCGTCCCTCGTAGATATTGACACTGAAACCGCGCTGCGCCAAATGCTCCTGAAAACCTTTCATACGCTCCAGTGACCAGTAATCCTTATTAAAACCGCAGAAAGCGAACTTGGTAAAACCCTGATTCAGGAAATACTCTGCGGCCATCTTCCCTGTTGCAGCATAATCGCTAATTACACGAGGAATACCTTCTACAGGGTAAGAGTCGCTAACCACAACCGTAGGGATAGAAGACTTAATGATCACATCGAGCTGTTTCTCCTCACGGGTAATGATGCCCTGAACCCCCCAATTTTTGTATAATTCCAATTCGTGCTTCCAATCGCGATTTCCAGGACGGACGTAAAAATCGGGAATGCGCGAATCCCAATTGCCTTTAATACGAGCGTAGGAAGCAATTCCTTTTAAAAGCTCTCGACCCCACTGACGACCGGTTTCAATATGAAGAACAACTTTGCGAGTGCGGATCATCTAGTTTCACTTGGGGAAAGTTTCAAGCCACTTCCAAGCGGGTTTTGGGCTATCTTTAGTGAAAGAATTGTTCATATTAAAAACTTTGCTCCAACGAAACCCCCACAGTCTCTTGAGCGATACCTTTTCAGTGTGGCCATCGACGAATACCCAGTTAACATAGTATTTGCCGTGCCGAACAACCAAAAAACGGTGCATGTGATTTTCGTTTACATTCATCGCTCTAGGATCAAACTGTTTATCTTGTGGAACGTCAGGTTGGTTCGGGGACTTGTTCGCTCCCGGCCATCCATCCACCCAGTAAGCATCGCCCAGCAGAGGAACATTATCCGGAGTCTTAACGGCTGATAGAGAAGACCAATGCTCTTCCGGTTTACCAAAATATACCTTTGGATTGGGATCCTGAAGCCAGCCATTGAC
>JBHJNC010000216.1:0-4438 GCA_048497675.1 Gimesia maris | reverse complement strand
TGCATCGCCGCCTCCAAAGGCGAATACTATAAGTATCCCGTCTGCCTGCGGTTAGTGAAATAGCACAACCAATATTAACTCTTTTACTCGAAGAAAGGTGGTTATGAGCTTTACTCCGGTTAAACCCATCTCAACGGCATTCTATCTGGCGTCTTACTTTGGCGGTTTGATTGCAGCGGTAATCCTTTTAATTCTCGGTGCAGTGGCGCTGGGAGCTGGCGCCGAGATGACCAAGAACGGTCATCCATCGGCAAATCTCTTGATGGGCGTAGGTATGGTGATGGTGGCACTGGGTGCGGTTTTAGCCATATACGCCTCGATAGTCATTTTTGTACTTTACTACAAAATGTGGGATGCCATTCAGGATGGTTATGCCCGCACAACGCCCGGCAAGGCTGTCGGATTTATGTTCATCCCGATCTTCAATATCTACTGGATGTTTCAAGCCTTTTGGGGATTCTCGAAAGATTACAATAGTTTTGTCGCGCGGCATTCCATTCCCGCCAAGCCTTTGCCGGAAAATTTATTTTTGATTTTCTGCATTTTTTCGCTGCTGGCAGCTATCCCCTATATTGGCGGCCTGCTTGGACTGGCAAATATGATTATTTTTGTTGTTTTGCTGCTCAAAATCTGTGCAGGTATTAATGCTCTTGCCAATGTCCCGGCGGTTGCGGCTGCACAATCACCTGCCGCGAATCGACCGCTTGAGAATTGGCGGGGAATGTAATCGTCTTGGGCTTTTACTTGCAATTTTCACATCGTTCGGTATGATTTGGGTTTATGACTCAAAAACCGGACAAAAGTCATGGGGGCCAGGTCGCCCAGAACAAAAAAGCCTTTTTCAACTATGAACTGGTTGAAAAGGTCGAAGCCGGCCTTGCGCTGGTGGGTACCGAGGTCAAAAGCCTGCGGAATAAAGACTGCGAACTGGACGCCTCGTATGCCCGCATTTTGAATGACGAGGTCTGGCTGATTGGCTGCAAGATTGCCCCGTATGCCCAGGCCGCCGAAAATGCCAACCACGACCCAACCCGCAAACGCAAACTGCTGGTGCATAAAGCCCAGATCAAAAAAATGAAAACCAAGCTCGAGCAGCGCGGCTATACGCTGGTTCCGCTGCGGATTTATTTTAATGACCGGGGCAAGGCCAAGTGCGAGATTGCCTTAGCGTGCGGCAAACGGCAGTATGACAAGCGTCAAAAGATACAGGACAAAGACCAGAAACGCGATATGGGACGCATGAAAAAATATAAATAGGATATACGATGGCAGAACAAAACGAACCCAAAAAAGTGATTATCGATGAGGACTGGAAAACCCAGGCCCAAAAGCAAAAAGAAGAACTGAAAGAAAAAGTCGAGGAAAAACCGACCGATGAATCCGAGTCGCAGCGGCGGCTTCCCCCGGTGAGCTTTGAAGGGCTGCTGTCCATTTTTGCCACCCAGGCGTATTATGCTCTCGGCCTGATTCGTCCCGAAGACGAGAAAGACCAGGAGATTGAGCCTGATTTCGAGCTTGCCAAATTCAATATCGATATGCTCGGCGTGCTGGAAGCCAAATCCAAAGGCAATCTGACCGACGATGAATCGAAGATGCTGCAGGGCATGCTCGGACAGCTTCGGATGATTTTTGTACAGTTAATGAAGAAATAAGGCCGCTGCCTGTGAATCATATTTTAGTTCAAATCATCCGCGATAAGGTCCAGGAGGTCCAGGCCCAAAAGCAGCAGCTGCCCTTGGAATCGCTTGCCGACCAGACGGCCGGTCTGCCCAAATGCCGGAATTTTTACCAGGCGGTGACAAAATCGCATCCGCGCGGCCTGAATGTCATTGCCGAGGTCAAAAAAGCGTCTCCTTCGGCGGGTGTGATTCGGGCGGATTTCGACCCGGTGGCAATCGCCCGGACTTACGAACAATGCGGGGCCGATGCCATCAGTGTCTTGACGGATGAAAAATACTTTCAGGGTAAGCTGGAATATTTAACGGCGGTCAAGGCGGCGGTGTCGATACCGGTTTTGCGCAAGGATTTTATCATCGACCCGTACCAGGTCTATCAGGCACGGGCGGCCGGGGCCGATGCCATTTTGCTGATTGCCGAAGCGCTGCCGACAGGCCACCTGATGGACTTGCTGATTTTGGCTAACGAATTGACCTTGTCGGTGCTGATTGAATCCCACAACGCTGATTCTCTGCTGAAAATCCGCAGTATGGTTGGTTTCCCTCAAAAGCATTATACCGTGCTGGGAATCAATAATCGGGATTTGAACACGATGACGGTTGATTTAAACACGACTTCCCGGCTGGCGGAGCTGGTGGATAACCCCAGAGAGCTGGTGTCTGAAAGCGGCATTAAAACCCGGCAGGATGTTCGCAAATTGGTGCAGCTTGGCGTCGGTGCGGTGTTGATTGGCGAAACCCTGTGCAAAAGCCCCAGTATCGAGGACAAATTCCGAGAACTGTTTGCCCCGGAACGGTAACTATGATACAGGCGGTTGAATTGCTGGGTATTGGTCTTGTGATGGGGCTTTTTGGCGGATTGCTGGGGCTCGGCGGTTCAGTGATTATGATTCCGGCGATGGTGATGGTTTTTGGCGAAAATCAGCATCTCTATCAGGCCTCGGCGATGATCTGCAATTTTCTGGTTGGTATTTCTTCGCTGGCGGCGCATTGGAAAGCCCAGACGCTGACTAAGGCGGTATTAAAATCGCTGATTCCCGCAGCGATTGTGGGAATTTTGCTGGGAGTGGCCTTGAGCAATATGCCGTTATTTGAAGGCCGCAACAGTTATTTGCTGACTCGGTGTTTTGGGGTGTTCCTGATTTATGTGCTGATACATAACTGCTGGCGTTTGTTTCAGCCCCCTATGCCGATGACGAGTGATCCCAATAACCATCTCCCGAAACGAACCCCGCTTTTTTCTGCGATAACAGGCTTGGCAACAGGGCTTGGAGCAGGATTACTGGGTATTGGTGCCGGAACGATTTCCACCCCGCTCCAGCAGGTACTGCTGAAAACACCGATTAAACGTGCGATGAGCAATTCGGCGGCGACGATTGTGGCAATTTCGTGGGTCGGGGCAATTTATAAGAACTGGACACTGCCGCAGCACGGCATAGCCATCGCCGAGTCGCTGAAGATTACCTTGTGGATTATTCCGACAGGATTGATCGGGGGCTATATTGGCGGCCACCTGATGCATATTTTGCCGCGTAATATGGTGCGGATAGTTTTTATTTTTGTGTTGGCTGCTGCAATCTGGCGGCTGCTGACCGTTTCACCCAAATAATAAAAAATCCCAAGTCCAAAGCAATTCGGACCTGGGATTTCAGCTTTAGCTATTCAGAACGCTTTGAAGCATTTTGTGCCATCGGACATAGGCCTCTTTGCACGCCGGCCCAAGTTTGCTGTCAGGATCAATGACCTGAAGCTTTTTCAAGGAGGCAAAGGCTTCCGGGGCGGATTTGTATATACCTGCCCCCATTCCCGCTCCTCGGGCAGCGCCTTGCGAGCCGTCGGTATTGTAAAGTTCAACAGAAGCGCCGGTCAGCGAAGCAAAGGTGGAGGCAAAAATATCCGACAAGAACATATTGGCCTTGCCCGCCCGTACCGTGCGAATCGAAATACCCATCTGTTTCATAATCTCCAGGCCGTAGTTCATCGCAAAGACAATTCCTTCCTGTGATGCCCGCAGAATATGGCCGAGATGATGAGTATTCAGAGCGAGGTTCTGAATGGAGGCCCCGATGTTGCGATTTTCCAGTGTCCGTTCCGCGCCGTTGCCGAAAGGCAGAACGACTAACCCTTCGGAGCCGACAGGAACTTTGGCTGCCAAGGCATTCATTTCGGGATAATCCTTGCCTGCCATCAAGTTGTGTTTCAGCCAGCTGTTGAGCCGTCCGGTACCGTTGACGCACAGCAAAACGCCGTTGCGGGCCGCGGCAGAAGAGTCATTGACATGGAGAAAACTGTTGACGCGAGACTTTGTGTCGTAGGCTGGTTTATCGGAAATGCCGTATACAACACCGCTGGTGCCGGCGGTTGCCGCCACTTCGCCCGGATTTAGAACATTCAATGATAATGCGTTATTGGGCTGGTCGCCGCCTCGGTAGGTTACCGGCATACCCGCTTTAAGTCCCAATTCTGCGGCAGCTGCGGCGGTTAAGTGTCCTTGAATGCCGAATGTGGGGACTATCTCCGGCAATACGGAGGCATCAAATCCATAATAATTCATTAGTAATGCTGCCGGCTTGCGTTCGACGAAATTCCAAAGAATCATCTCCGACAGTCCGGAAGCGGTTGTCGATGCTGTGCCTGTCATTTTCATAGCAAGCCAGTCGCCGGGGAGCATAATTTTATGAATCCGCTTGAAATTGTCGGGTTCATTGTCCTTGACCCATTTGAGTTTCCCGGCGGTAAAGTTCCCCGGCAGGTTGAGCAGG
>JBHJNC010000215.1:0-11716 GCA_048497675.1 Gimesia maris | reverse complement strand
TCGGTCAGAACGAAACTATAAGAGTATATAGCCTATGGAAACCAGACTTTGTTATGCGATAGCGATGTGCCTGTTAGTGTTAACCGAAGTATGGGGGCAGTCCTTCGCTATCGGCGGGAAACCTTATCCTGATGATATTGCCGGCTGGACTGAACAAGATAAGACCGCTCAGCGGCGTAATGCAGTTACGCTGCTTGCAGATCTTGCTGAGGCAATAGGGCGGCGAGATAAAACGTTTCGAATTGCTCCGGGACACTACCGTTTTTCCAAAGGCAGCCCGGCCGAATCCTTGCGAATCGCGGGTGTTAATGGTCTTCAAATTGACGCCAAGGATGTGACTTTCTGGTTTGGAGTGCATTCTACGCTCGTGCTGGAAGATTGCAATCAGGTTACTATTTCCGGGCTAACTATCGATTACGATCCGCTTCCGTTCAGCCAGGCGACGGTTAAAGCGGTGAATCATAAGACCGGGCACATTGATGCATTGTTTGACTCCCACTACCCGCCGGTGTTAACCAAGCATGACTCTCTACCCGAAAACGGCGACGGAGGATTAGCCATTCGATTTTTCGACCCATCCGGCAGCAATTTAATCAAATTGCCGTGGGAGGGGGTTCGCGACTTTGAATGTCTTTCTGATCATTTGTACCGGATTGTTCCGATGAATGACCGGCTGCTGAAGGTTGCCGATCATCCCGATCTAGTAACGCCGGGTTGTAAAATGACGGTGATGCAGCACGGAGAGATAACGGTGCTTCTAAAACGATGCCGGGAGATAACGCTCAATAATATGACGATTTATGCCTCTCCTGGCTTTGCTGTTTATGAGAAGTACGGAGACGGGCTTAACCGTTATCAAAATGTTCGTCTTGTGCGAAGGCCACAGACCGACCGGCTGATGGTCAGTGCACGGGACCAGTTTCATTCGTATCTGATGAGGCGCGGTCCGGTGATTGAAAATTGCGAATTCAGCTATGCCGGCGACGATTTTGTAGCCGTACACGGTTTTTTTGCACATGTTGTGCGGGGGCCGGAAGACGGTCGGGTGACGCTGGTAACAACCTTTGAAAATGATCTGTCAGAGGGGTCATTGCTTGAATTCTACGACTTGCAGAGCGGGAAGTTTCTGTCAAAGGCAACTGTAATCGAGCTTAAGCTGCTGGACAAAAAAGAAGCTGCTCGTTTGGCCGCAGAGGTCGTTCAGCGCCGAAAAGATCGCGGATTCAGTGGCCGGAACTTTGTCAGCGAGACAGATGCCGTCGAGGTATCGCTGGATTGCCGCCCGGTTTTTGCCGGCGATGTCATTGCCCAAAGCGCGGATCGCCGCGGGGCAGGCACCGTGGTGCGAAAGAGTACTTTTTCTCATGGAACGGCACGGGGAATCTATGTTAGAAGCCTTGATACGATTGTAGAGAAAAATTATCTGTTCGAGATTGGGATGTCTGCGATTGCTGCCGGGCCGGACTGCTATTGGTATGAGTCCGGTTTTGCCGACGGTCTTGAGATTTGCGATAACACGATTGTCGACAGCGGCAAAGCGACGTTCATGCGGGGTATGATAGAGCCATTCCTTGGCGCTATCCATATTTCTTCGATTATGGGACAATACTACCCGGTTCGATTTTATGAACACAAACAGAACACCGGTGTTGTCATTCGAAACAATCGGATTATCAATCCCGCTGCCTGCGGCATTTTTCTGGCCAACGCCAAACAGTCCGTGATTGAGTCTAACGTGATTGAGTCGCCATTTTCCAAACGGGCTGGGTTGTCCTCCTTTGATCATATCCAGGCATCAGGTCAGCCATCGCTGGACAACCCGTTTTATGGGATTTATCTGATTGCCGCCGAGGATGTTGCTGTCCGCGGCAATATTGTGCGTTATCCACCCGAACATCTTTTGGGTGACGTCGGCTGCGGCCCGTGGACGACCGATATTAAAAGAGATTAAAAAGTTTAATTATTATTTTCAGGAGACGAAGTTATGAACAGAATCTTAATGTTGGGAATGGTTGTGTTGCTGTCGGCAGCTGGCTGTCAGGGGATAGACAAGGAACAGCAAGTCCGGCTGCGGTTTGGTCCTTATCCGCAGATTGATCAGTCGCGCTTGTATGGCATGGGGTTTCCGGCATCGCTGCGTGTATTCAAGGCACAGCATTTCAAAGAGGACTTCAGTTATAAAGAGGGTTTTGCGCTGATGCATGCAATGGGAGCAAAAAGCTGGCGCTCCTGGATGCACACGAGACTGATTCTCAAAGACCCCGTGACGCCGATTCCTGAACGTGTCGCAGTCTATAAGGAAATGAACCGACTGGCGCAGCAGTATGATCTGGAAATCATCGGGATGAACCATGATTGGTTCAGCGGCTCAGCCGATCCGGTTGCGATGCCTCCGCGCGATATGACTGAAGGGTCTGCTTACCGTAAGGTGCTGGATGATTACCGTACCAGCTGGAAGACGCTCGCTTCGCAGTTTCCCGAAGTAACCTGGTGGGAAGTCGGCAACGAGTGGAATCACGATCCTTTCCTGCATCCGCTGGATTATTCCAGCAGCGGGATGAAAAGCGTCTTTACATGGAAACAAAAAGCAGCGATTGCAACTGATTTGATGTATTACGCCGCACAGGGTATTCGTGCGGGCAATGCCAACGCCAAGGTTATCTGCTTTGCCCCTGCGCCGGTGTATGACACCGCATCTCTGCAAATCTTTAAAGGACAGGGGCTTCCGCACGAAAACAATGTCACCTGTTCGGGGATTGCAGCGTTTTTGATGCTGGTCTATGAAAATATCAAATCCGGCCATTGGCCGTCGACAAACACCAACGATTATTTCGATGCGCTCAGTTGGCATCCGTATTCGTGGAACCGCCAACCGGGTCAATGGTGGGTGGAGATGAACCATCTGGCCTATCAGGTCGTTTGTGCGTACGGCGACGAGGGCAAGCCGGTCTTTTTGACGGAATGGGGGGTCACCGAGGAGGGCAAGCCGGAAAAGGAAGTCCCCAATGCTGATAATATTGAAAAGGCATACCGGCTGATCGAAGCGCAAATGCCGTACATCAAAACGATGCACTACTTCCGGCTGTATCAGGATTTGGGAGCGCTGCATCCGCAGCAGGAAGACTGGGGCGGAGCCGGCGAGGCGTACTACGGTCTGTTTACCGAACCCTGGAACGGCCATAAGCCCACCGAAAAGGCCATCCGCTACCAGAAACTGGCCGGCGGTAAAGGCGACCTGCGAATGTTTGAATCTAAATAAAATCTAACATTGATGAAAAGTGCGTGCAGCACAAACTTTGTTTTTAGGAAGTTTTCAATGAAATCAAAAGATCGTGTTCTGAAAACACTCAATCATCAGGTTGTTGACCGTGTCCCGCTGGGTTTCGTCGGCAGCAACAGTCAAATTGACAAGCAACTGAAGTCGCACTTTCGTCTGGCTGCCAGCGATAACGATGGACTGCTGGAATCTCTGAATGTCGATTTGAGATATTTTATTTTTCCTCCATATAAAGGTCCTCGGCTTTTTGAAGACATAGAAGGGCTTTTAATTGATCCGCTTTGGGGAGTTCACATGCGATGGGCGGCCAATGAATCCGGCGGCTACTGGGATTTTGTTGATTTTCCCCTCAAAGATGCCGCCGAAGAGCAAGTTGCGGTCTGGCCGTTTCCGTCGCCGGACGATTTTGACTATGCGGCAGTCGATACGTTCTGCGAAAAACATGCAGATAAATATCTTGTTTTTGGAAACCCCGGCATGGCCGATTTGCTTAATAGCACAGGTCGTATTCGTACGATGGAGCAAGTGTATATCGATATTATCACGGCGGATCCGGCGGGACTGTTGTATTTTAAGCGGAAGGCCGAGATGGAACTGGCTGTGATGGAACGGGTGCTGGACCGCGCTGGCGGACACATAGACATGATCTGGATAGGAGAAGATCTGGGGACTCAGCACAGTCCGCTGATCAGTCTTGAGGTTTATCGCAAACACATAAAGCCCATTCATAAGAAATTTGTGGACATGGCTAAGGCATATAATCTGCCGGTGATGATTCATAGCTGCGGTTCCAGCAGTTGGGCGTATGAGGATTTCATCGAGATGGGTATTACAGTGGTCGATACCCTCCAGCCGGAAGCGGCGCAAATGTCGCCGGCCCACCTCAAGAAAACCTTTGGCGGCCGGCTGAGCTTTCACGGCTGTATTTCAACTGCGGGGCCGCTGGCTTACGGGAGCGTAGAGGATGTCAAAAAGATCGTTACCCAGACACTGGATATTATGGCCCCGGGCGGCGGCTATATCATGGCGCCCACACATATGCTGCAGGACAATACGCCGGTGGAAAATGTACTCGCCGCTTATCAGGCGGCATTAAACTATCATATATAGCCCCTTTTTTTAGAAAGCGAGGCAATGATGTACTCAAGTAAAAATTGGCGATTCGGTCTATCCGGGATGCAATGTGCATTCAAAACCTGCGGTCTTCTGTTGCTGGGACTGCTGGGGGCGGCGTCCGCGGCGGTCTGGCCGATTGGCGATTTCGGCGCGATTGGCGACGGCAAGACCGATTGTACGGCCGCACTCCAAAAAGCGATTGAAAAGGCCCGCACAGAAAGTCCAGGGGTGACTATTCAATTCGGCAAAGGGCGGTATTTGCTGTCCACTCCGCTGCCGCCCGACGGTAAGCGCAACGAGCCGGATTTCTCGCACATGAACTCCAAAGACCGCGAGGAGTTTGAGCTGTATAAAAAATGCCGCTGGTATCCGTTGGAGCCGTGTATTTTGATTAAAGACGTCAAAGGCCTGACGCTGGCCGGTCTGGGTTCCGAGACCGAGCTGATCGTTACCGTGCCGTTGGCGACTGCATTTCATATCGAACGCAGCTCGAATATCGTCTTTCGCGATATGGTGCTCGATTATGATCCCATTCCGTTTACCCAGGGAACCATTACCGCCATCGACGCTGTAGAGGGCACCTTTGATCTGAAGATCGACGACGGCTATGCGGAACTGTCGGACCGCTGGTTTGCTCTGTCGGACGCCAAGTGGGGCATGCCGTATGATTCGCAAGGGTACTTTCGGATGGGCGGCGAAAGTGCGGTGATGACTCCCACATGGGAATCGGTCGGCCAGCGCACCTGGCGGATGAAAATGCACGCGAAGGGGCAGGCCGGCGGGCTGGCTGTCGGCGACCGTTATGTGCATATCGCCCGGATGGGCGGTGTGGCATCGCTGTATTTTCATGCCTGCGGCGACCTCAAAGTGGAGAATGTACGTTTTTACAGTTCCCCCGGCACCTCGGTGATCGCTCAGGAATGTCTTGGGGCGATCCATGTCAAAGGTATACAGGTGATGCGGCGTCCCGGCAGCGACCGTCTGCTGAGCACAAACGCCGACGGCGTTCACTGCCAATCCAACCGCAAAGGATTTTTGATTGAAGATTGTTTGTTGTCTGGGATGGCCGATGACGGGATGAACACCTACGGGCTGCCCAGCATCATCACCGAAGTTCTGGCTGCCGATAAAGTTCGCGTCAGGGATGTGTATGTGCTGCAGAAGGGCGATCGCGTGCAGGTCTTTGAGCCGTCAACCGGCGTTTTGCGGGCGGCATCGGTGGAGATTGCCTCGGTGGAAGGCAATGTTGTTACGCTGCAGGAGCCTGTCGCGGGAATCGTGGCCGGTGCAAATCATGCCACAGGCGATGCGTTGTTTAACCTGTCGGCCTGCGGCAGCGGTTTTATTGTCCGCAATAACGTCATCGGCAATTTTCGCGGCCGTGGGGCGCTGGCGCGTGCCCACCATGGGTTGATCGAAAACAACCTGATCTTTCTGACCAGCGGCCAGGGCATCTCCATCTGCAATGAGCCGGACTGGCCGGAAGGCCCTGTGCCGAGGGATATTACGATACGCGGCAACACGCTGATGGGTGTGCATAGAGACCGTGGGCAGGCAGGCGGGGCGGCTATTTATCTGGCGTCAGTGAAAAAACTTTCGCAGCCGCCGCAGACGATAACGCCGTGCACGTTTGTGGCCGATGTGCCTGAGTTTGGCAACGTGACGATCGAAAATAATACGATTATCGATCCGCCGGCGTCCGGAATTCAGCTGCAGGGAATCCGCGACGCACAATTGAACGGCAACACGATTTTCTACTCAGGTATTGCACGGCCGATTACGGACTATTTTCCCGTACGTTTGGACCGCTGTCGGAATGTACAGATTTCAGGTTTACAAGTGGCCGATCCCATGCGTATAACCAAAGCTCAAATCCTGCGTAACGATACGCCCGAGACCGAACTTAAATAAACCGATACTGTCCTCCTGCTGTGTCGGGATCAGTAAATCAATCTGCAGGAAAATATTCAGCGATATCCTGCATAATCCTTAGTCTTCGGAGTTTGCGATTTTCTTCGGCTTGCAGAGAGAATCTTTTTTACAGGCGACCCGCCCGCATTTGGTGCAGAGGTATTTGGCCGGCAGGACCGTTCTTAAATATTTTTCCGCATCCTCCGAAGGCAGCTCTTTTTTGACCAATTTACACAGTTTTTTGCTCATTTTGATTTTCTCCAAAGCCTGACTTCTTTACGGGGCAGCCCCCGCCAAGGTTCATTGTTTTTCACTTTGCCGTATCGGACGGAATTTAAACTGCGCCTTTTGCAGCTGCGCAGCACCCGTAGCCTGTTCATAAAACAACTGCTGGCTTCGCAACGGTGATGCATCGGGTTTGATCGGCTCATAACTCCCGTCAGGCCGCAAACGCCAGGCGTTAGCGGTATCCGAGAAAAACGTATTCAAAATATCGTAGAGCCGCTGTTTGAGATTCGGCTGAGTAATCGGGAAAAGCAGTTCCAGTCGCCGGTCGAGATTGCGCCCCATCATATCGGCACTGCTCAAGTACACCTCCGGGTGTCCGCCATTGCTGAAATAGTAAATGCGGGAATGTTCCAGATAGCGATCTAAAATCGAAACCACTTCGATATTGTCCGAAACGCCCTTGACCTCCGGGCGAAGACAGCAGATGCCCCGGATATTCAGATGCACCTGAACCCCTGCCATTGATGCCCGGTACAGCGCTGCGCAGATTTGCTTATCTTCCAGTGAATTGGCTTTCAGGATGATCCGCCCCGGATGGTCGGACGAGCTGGCCTTGATTTCCCGCTCGATAAATTCCAGCAGCCGCTGCCTCAGCGATGTCGGAGCGATGGTCAGCTTCGACCAGCCGACCGATTCGGAAAATCCGGTCAGTAGATTAAAAAACGCCCCGACGTCCATCGTCAGCTGCGGGTTGCATGTCAGCAGCCCGATATCCGAATAAATCCGTGCGGTTTTGTCATTATAATTACCCGTTGATAAATGCGCATATCGCTTGATGCGTCCGGCTTCCCGGCGGACAATCAGCAGAGCTTTGGCGTGGGTTTTAAGCCCCGAAACTCCGTAAATCACATAGCAGCCCGCATCCTCCAGCCGTCTTGCCCAGCGAACATTTCTTGCCTCATCAAATCTCGCTTTCAATTCGACCAGCACCGTAACTTCTTTGCCGCGCCGGGCGGCCTGCTCCAGCGCATTGATAATCGGTGAATCCGGGCTGGTGCGGTACAGCGTCTGCTTGATGGCCAGCACATTCGGGTCATCCGCAGCGGCCTGAATCCACTGAATCACCGGCTCAAATGATTCATACGGATGAAACAGCATGACGTCATGGTCGGAAACGGCGTCCCAAATTGAATCAAACCCGACCAGGTCATTCGGCTTCTGCGGCGGCCAATCCGGGTTGCGAAGCGATTCCAGGCCTCCGTATTCAGCCAGCTCCCACAAACAGCGTGAATCCGGGAGTCCTTCGATAGGATACAATTGTGACGGAGTCACTTCGAATTGAGTGATTATCCAGTTTTGCAGCGTTGACGAACAGTTTGAAGCGATTTCAATCCGAACCGCCTGCCGCCTTCGACGCTCCAGCACGGCCGCTTCAATTGTTTCCAGCAGATCGGCCGCTTCGTCTTCCTGAATTTGCACATCGGCATCACGTGTGATGCGAAAAATGTCCACGGACTCAACGGTTTTATCCTGCGTCACCAGGTCGGCAAATTCAATCAAGACGTCTTCCAGCGGGACTCTGTAGGAACCTTCTTTGCTGGGTAGGGTGACAAATCGAGGCAGAGCAGTCGGAACGGGGATAATCAAAAGCTGTTTTGTGTCGCTGTCTTTGGCTGAGAGGGTTAGCCCCAAATGCAGCTGAAGGCTCGGCAGCAGGGGAAATGTCTGCAAATCCATCACTGCAATCGGAGTCAGCAGCGGCAATAAATGAAGCTGAAAATAGTCCCGCAAAAATCGTCGGTGTTCGGGACTCCAATTGCTGCGGCTGAGCACATGCAATCCATATTTTCGCAGCAAAAACAGTAATGATTTGGTCGTTTCAGCATGCAGGGCAGTCAGTTCTAATGTCGTTTGTCGAACGGCGACAAGCAGTTCAGAGGCGGTCTGTCCGCCGGGTTCAGCGGCATGCAGGCCGGCGTCGGCATGCTGCATTAGTCCGGCGACCCGAATCATAAAAAACTCATCCAGATTCGAACTGAAAATCGCCAGAAATTTCAACCGCTCCATGGCCGGGACACGGTCCCGCATGGCCATTTCCAGCACGCGCTGATTGAATTGCAGCCAGCTTAGTTCCCGATTGATGTATAACTGCGGGTCGTTAAGGTCAGGTTTTCTTTTTGCAGCCATAGGTTATTGTCTGATTTCCGAGGTGGTTTCTAATTCAAGATTTAATCCAAAGACATCTTCGAACATACTGCTTCGTATTTCCACCGACCGCTTGTTAAGCGATTCGTGCGACAAATCGGGCGTCTGAATCCGGATCGAGTCCTGATCCAGAATGCAGCGAAGCCGGTCGATATGCCGGACATCGGTGATATCCAGCGCTTTGGCAAGACGTAAAATCGCCGCCAGTTTGTTAACCAGTATCCGTGATTCCTGCGGCAGTGCGGTATATTCCAGGTGCGACGCCTTGGGCGTACTGCGGCGATGATACCGTGCAATGTGCGCGACAACCACAACCTCATTGGGTGTAAGTCCGTAGATTTCAGAATTCGCGATTAGATAATATGTATGTTTGTGATACGAACGGGTCGAGACAAATGTGCCGCATTCATGCAGCAGCGCCGCCGCTTCCAGCATCAATCGCGGTCTAAACCCCATCCCGTGAACATTTTTCAATTCATCGTATAACCGCAGCGCACAATCCGCAACCCGCCTGGCGTGATGCAGATTGACACGATACTTTTCAGCCAGCGCCATGACCGATTGAGTGGCTTCATGTGCAATCGACTCGTCTTCCTGGCCGCGGCAGCGCCGGGCCAGTTCAAGCAATAGCCCGTCCCGCATCGATACCGAAGGAACAACAATTTGTTTGGCGCGGGTCAGCTTGAGTACAGACTGAAAAATCAGCAGCGCCGGCAGCAGCGTTTCTGCGTCCGAATACGGCATATCCGATTGCAGAGCCAGCTGCTCGACACTCAGATACCGATTCTGGTTGACAAATTCATCAAAGGATTTGCGATCTATCAGATGAAATTTGGGGTTGTCCGACAGTTTGCCGATCTGTGCGGCGGCAAAACGCGCATCGGCGCCGACGGCGATAAATGTTCCAACTCGCGCCAGCGGGACTAAGCTTCTAACGGGTGACAGGACCGCTTCGATTTCATTTTCTATCCACTCGGCAATTTGGATTCCGGCGCGACCTGCTGTCCCCAGCAATTCCTGGATGCGAATGGAACCTAATACAAGACTTTGTGAACTGATGAGTTTGCCGCGGCGCATGATTGTCATCATGGTGCTGCCGCCGCCAACTTCACAAATGAGCATTTGGGTGCCGCCGAAATCCAGCGGCTTGTCGTTCATGGCCGCACGCACTGCCGAAACGGTAATTCGCCGCTCCTGCGAGGCGTCAATAATCTGCACTTGCAGTCCGCATGCCATTAAAATACGGTCAAGAAATACATCCGCATTACGGGCCTCGCGGACGGCGCTGGTTGCAACGGTCCAGATGTTTTTGATCTGATATTCATCGATGCGCCGCTTAAATTCACGGAGAATATTGACCGCCGCCCGCATGGTCGCCGGACTAAGCCGGGAATGGCGGAAACAATCTTGTCCCAGCCGAACCGGGCGATTGGCGCGTTCAATCACTTCTACCGTGCCATCCGGGCAAAGCTGCCCTATTGTCATTCGTACGGAATTACTTCCGATATCAATTGCCGCCAAAGTCAATGGCGACGGGGAATTTTGTTCGTTCTCTGCCATAAAATAAGATTTTGTATGAATCGACCTTTCTTTTTAACACTGAACGTGAATATTGTATTAAGGGGCGACCGTAATTTCAATCATACAGCCGGTTGCCCGCTGGAGCAAATCCGCCTTTTCGCTGCCGCAGCTGATTTCCAGCTCAAACGGTCCGGCAGTCTTGCAGACAACAAGGATGCATCTGGGCCGAAGGTCAACAGTCAATCCCTGGATGGCTTTGGTATGCGTGCGGTCCAAACCATCGGCCAGCCGCACGATTCCGGCGAGCAATTCGACCGCGGCCCGCTCTTTTTCGGTTAATTCCGAATAGAGCGGATGCCCTGATTTCGGCAGTGATTTACGATGATAACGCGCAATCAGCGCAATCTGGATTCGCTCGGCCGCATCCAGCGGCATTATCGTATCGGACAAAATCATCTGCATGGAGGTCTTGTGGTGTTTTTGCTGGCCGTCTACCCATCCGATATCATGCAGAATCGCTCCGCAGGTCAGTAAAAATCGATCTTGTTCAGAAAGCTGAAAATGAGTCTTAAGTCCGTCAAAGAGACATTCAGCCAGATGCGTTACCTGTTCACAATGACCGGCTTCATACTCATGCCGACGGGCAAAAGTCCGCACGGCAGCCAGACGCTCATCCGGTTCTGGCAGATCTATATCCGGTTGTTGTTTAAGCGGTTTCATTCTTTGTTTGCCTGTTCAATTGTCTCGCTAAGCTGCTGCAGCAAATGATGTTGATGCCACTGTTCTTTTATGGCAACCGCCTGCTGATACCATTTCTGCCGCTGTTCCAGGCGGTCTTTCTTAAAGTATGCTAATCCGGGGCGCAATCGGCGGTATCCGCGGGTATGCCCCGCAAAATCCAGCATCCGCTGCTTTTCCTCATCTTCAAACTGATCGATCATCTCCAGCCAGACATCACAGTCATGCAGGTTGCCCAAAAGGGTTTGCGCCTCTTTGAGTGATTCGAGATATCGGGCCAGTGACCCGGCTAAAAGGGTATCACTGATTTCAGCAGTATAACGTAATTTCTTGATCGCGATTCGCAGCTGATGCTGTCCTTCCACATCATGCGGATCATCGAGGCTTGACAGCCTTGTTTGCACCTCTTCCCGTCGAGGCGAGATGTATCGCCTCAGTAGATCTGGCCATCGTTCCCGGGTGTCAGGCAATGGATAGGTCTCGGCCATATACATTGCCTTTTCCATCTGCAGACAAATATTAATCAGGATATGTTTTTTCTGAAATTGTTTTACGGCGGCGGCGATCGGTTTTTGCTGTTTTTCCCGGTATTGTTTTAGCCGGAGCAGTAATCGCTCGATTCCTGCGCGAGCTTGTCGCGGTTCACTGCCCAATTCGGATATAAATTGATTCAGAAATGCGATTTGTACGTCCAAATCGCGCGGCGTGCTTAATTTACGC
>JBHJNC010000214.1:0-17607 GCA_048497675.1 Gimesia maris | reverse complement strand
TTACTTGACAGAAACTGCCAAATTTGCCCTGCGGCTTGTCCAATTTTATCCTGCATAGTTCGTCTCCTTGAAAATGAACAATCGATTCCTTTCAATACACAAGCGGATATTATAGCCGAAATTTCAAGCAATAACAAGTTTTCATTTAACCAAAAAGAATTCCAATCGTAGAATTATTAATCAGGCAAAAATAATTCAACATTTGCAATTTTACAAGTTATTGTCATAGCAAGAATAGTTAAATGTGAAAACCAAGAGATTATAAGACCTACCTAAAAAAACGCTTAGGTGGGAGTGACTATGTAGAGTTTTTTGAAAAATATTGCTGGAAAAAAGCAGAAAAATCATTACAACCGTCAAAATATATAGTAAAATTTAATAAGATAAGCAAAATAGTAAAGCAAAAGTTTTAGTTTGTGATTTGGAAAAGCCGAAGAAGTATATTGTAAATCCGATTTCATGGATGGAATCGGTGGTAAGAAGTCTTTTTGGATTTTGATGGGCTATGAAAAAAGAACAGGCACGTACCGCAAAAGTTTTGGTTGCTTTGATGGCTTCAATGACCCTCGGCGGAGTTGTTTTAATGACTCTCGACAATCATGTTCCTGCCAGAGGTGCTTATAGTCTGGCCAGTTATTTAAGATTGGATCCTATCGAGAAAGTCACGCTCAATTCCCTTAAGTCGGATAAAACGAATTGGACGGGAATTGAAGTCTTTTACAGCGGTACCAGCCAGGGTAATCTGGCCGAAATGTCCAAGGTCGGCCGTACCGGATACCATTTCCTTGTTTGCAACAATAATGGCGCCGACGATGGCCGGATTGAATTTACCCCCAGCTGGTCTTCCCAGAAGTATGTTGCCGCGATGGACGGCGTTATCCGTATCTGCGTGATCGCGGATTTGCAGGACAGTCCTGCCACTGGCAGCCAGTTCAAGAGAACTTCTGCCTTGATTGAGTCGTTAATCCGTAATTTCGGTATCTCGCCCGAAAAGGTCCGGTATCCGACGAATTGGCAACTGTAATTGGACATACGATGTCGTAATCTCCAAAGCCGAGCATTTCGCTCGGCTTTTTTTATGCCATAATTTTTCAAAAAACAGCCTTTTTTATCTTTCGGAACAGAAATTGCTCATCTTCTCAGCTTTTTTCTGGATATTTCAAATTGATTGGCTATACTACATCCCGGTCGAGGTCATTCACGACTTCGGCAGTTGGGATTGAGCACAATGTGAATTTTTATGGTCGGGTCCCATGCAAGTACCGCGCGTCAACCGGGTCAGGTGGGGAACCAAGCAGCCCTAAACGGCCGGCGGGCTGTGCCGTGGCAAACCCGGCCACTTTTTGACTTTTACAATCGTGATCAGCTGCAATTTACAGGATAGTGTATGTCCTATACGGTATTGGCAAGGCGTTTTCGGTCGCAGACTTTCGACGATGTCGTAGGTCAGGACACAGTTGCGCAAACGCTCAAAAATGCCATCAAAACCGACCGGGTGGCCCACGCTTATCTGTTTTGCGGAACCCGGGGTGTCGGCAAGACCACGATGGCCCGAATTTTAGCCAAATCGCTGAATTGCCTGAATTCTGAGGGTCCAACTCCCAATCCCTGCCTCAAGTGCGACAGCTGCATCTCCATCAACACCGGCGAGGATATCGATGTTATCGAAATCGACGGCGCCAGTAATACGGGCGTCGATAATATCCGCCAGTTGCGGGAAAACGCCGCGTATCGACCCGCCCGGGCCCGATATAAGATATACATTATCGACGAAGTTCATATGCTCAGCACCGGCGCATTTAACGCATTGCTGAAGATCCTCGAAGAACCCCCGGCGCATATTAAATTCATCTTTGCCACCACGGACCCGCACAAGGTGCTGCCGACGATTCAATCCCGCTGTCAGCGGTTTGATTTTGCCGCCATCAGTCCGGATGTGATAGCCAAACAACTGAGTGAAATTCTCAAGCAGGAAGGGATTACGTTCGAGCAGGACTTCCTGATGCAGCTGGCACGGCTGGCCAATGGCTCAATGCGTGATGCGTTAAGTCTGCTGGACCAGCTTATCAGTGTTGGCACACAGCCGCTGACGCTGGCAATGCTCGAGCAGCTGCTGGGCAGGCCGGGCGCAGAACATTTGGCGGCAATTGTCAAATCCATCGGTTCGGCCGATCCGGCGGGCACGCTGGCCTCGATTGAAACACTTATTATGATGGGCCAGACGCCGCTGCAGGTCGCTGAATACCTCATTGAACTGTTCCGTGATGTCATGGTGTTAAAGACTGTGGGAGCAAATAGTGATATCCTCCTATTGTCGGGTGTCTCTAAATCACTGCTGTCGGAACTGGCGGGGGGCTACGATGTTCCCTGGCTGGTCTATGCGATTACCGCGATGGAACGTCTGCGTTATACCCTGAAAAACAGCGAAACCGCTCGAGCTTTGCTGGAGGCGACCCTTTTGCGGCTGGCAATGAGTGAGCATTTTCTCAGTTTGGATGCCTTGGCCGGACAACTTCGCGGCGGTGCAGTTTCGCAGCCGGCGGCCTCTTTTGACATAAAAAAAAAGCCCATAGCTTTGACAGGTAGCCCTGCAGCGCCGGCCGCTCCCCACAAGAGCGATCCGGGTATGCCTGCTATTTCTCCCGGTTCTCTAACCGCCGATTCCATCCGTTCCGTGTGGCCTCAATTTGTCGAAGATATGCAGGCTCAGCAGGGTCAGCTTGGTTCGTTTTTGGCTCAGGCCAGACTTGGGGATTTGCGGAATGGTACCTTGACCCTGATTTTTAATGATAATGGATCAGGTCTGCTGGCGGTTGATTTTTGCCGCAAACGGAATGAGCTGGTCGAGTCTGCCCTCAAGCAGACGTTTGGGCAAAGCGTGGCGGTGAAGTATGAATTGACAAAAAATCCTGTCCAGACGGCCGCTGTCAGTGAAAAACCTGCCCCCTCGGCAGCCCCGGCCGCGGCTCCTGGCGCTCGCATCAACCGGCAGCAGGAACAGGAAGTGTTGTCCGATCCGGCGGTCAAATTGATTCTTACGGGACTTTCAGCACGGGCCTCGCAAATCGAGCGGATTGAAAGCGATGAACAAGACCTTGACGCTGAGGAACAATCATGAATCCAGCGTATACGCAGAGTTTAAATAACCTGATCGAGCAATTTGCCAAACTTCCCGGCATTGGTCCCAAGACGGCCGAGCGTTTGACCTTTTATGTTTTGAAAGCTGATACCCAGGAAGCGATGGCGCTGGCAGATGCGATTTCGGATGTAAAAAAGAATATCCGCCAGTGCAAAATTTGTTTCAATCTCGCCGAGTCGGATACCTGTGCCATTTGTGCCGACCTGCGCAGAGATAAATCCATCATTTGTGTTGTTGAACAGCCCAAAGATGTGATTAGCCTTGAAAAGACCGGCCTGTGCAAGTGGAGCTATCATGTTCTCAATGGCCATATTGCTCCGCTGGAAGGCGTCGAACCGGATGATTTAACAATTGATGCCCTGGTCAGGCGAATTCGCGCCGGCGGAGTAGCGGAAATCGTGATGGCGACCAACCCCAATCTCGAAGGGGATGGTACCGCGTTATATATTCACTCGCTGTTGTCGACTCTGAATGTAAAGGTTACCCGCCTGGCTCGCGGGCTTCCGACTGGTTCGACAATTGAATTTGCCAGCGGGAATATTCTGGCGGACGCGATATTGGGACGAAATCCATTGTAAGTTACAAAAAGCGGGTAGAGCAGTAAAATAATGAAAATATCCTTATCCAACCAGATGCGATTAGAGCAGCGAATGAAGCTGGCTCCTCGAATGATTCAGTCGATGGAGGTGCTTCAATTGCCGCTGCTTGCCCTTCAGGAGAAGATCGAAGCTGAGCTGAATAGCAATCCTGTGCTTGAATTGGATGAGGAGTCTCCGCGCCAGGCTCAAAGTGAGCCGGTGCAGTCCGCTGAAAGCGCCGATGAGCGGGAATTGGTCGTTCGGGACGAATCAGACCATGTTGAGGATTTTCAGCGGCTGGATAATATCTCCGAATATTACGGTGATTATTTTGAGGGCGGTTCCTATCGTCCGGCCCGTGATGACGGCCAGGCGGATAAAAAGATGGAGGCGATGCAAAATACCGCGGCATTGGACGTTTCTTTGATTGATTCTCTGCGTGAGCAGTGGCGCCTGGTGGAAGCCAACGATTTGGTCAAGGCGGCGGGGGATTTGATCATCGATTATATTGATGAGAAAGGCTATCTGTCGGTTCGTTTAGAGCAGCTTCAAAATAAAGAAAAGTATCCCTTCGGGCTCGACGAGCTGAACCAGGCCTTAAAGCTGATTCAAAAGCTTGAGCCTACCGGTGTTGGAGCCCGTGATCTTCGGGAATGCCTGCTTTTGCAGATGGAACAGGCGCCGGACGATATGTCGCTGGAGATGGAGCTGGTTAGCAGCCACTGGAATGACCTGCTGGATAACCATTTGCCGCGAATCGCCAAGAAAATGAATATATCGCTTGACTGCCTCAGCAGGGCTCTGGAGCGGATGAGCAAGCTGGATACCTCTCCCGGCCTGTCCGTAGGACGCAGCGAAAATCATCCGATCTCTGCCGACATTATCGTTGAATCGGATGGAACCGGGGGCTATATGGTCAACCTGATGGATGCGCGGATGCCGAATTTGCGGGTTAATAACTTCTATCAGAAAATGTCACGCGACCGCTCGGTGGATGAAAATACCCGCCAGTTTCTACAAAAAAATATCCGCTCGGCTCAGTGGTTTATGGATGCGATTGAACAGCGCAAGCAGACACTCCTGAAAGTCGCTCGAGCAATCGTTGACTACCAAAAAGAATTTTTCGATAAAGGCAAGCTGTATTTAAAGCCCTTGCCGATGGCGGTAATCGCTGAAAAAGTGGGAGTGCATATCGCAACCATCTCGCGTGCAGTCGCGGGTAAATATATGCTTTCGCCGCAGGGCATCTTGCCGCTCCGCGGGTTCTTCAGCGGCGGCACCGAGGACCAGCAGGGCAATGAACTCAGCTACGATGCCGTTAAAGCCAAACTGCAGGAAATTGTCGATAATGAGGATAAATCCAATCCGCTCGGTGATGATGAGCTTCGTGCCAAACTGGCCGAAGCCGGCATGGGCAACATCGCCCGCCGGACCGTAGCGAAGTACCGCTCCATCCTGAATATCCCGACCGCTCGTTTCCGCAAAAAGTATTAATTTGACAGGCAGAATGGTGTTTCCAATTCTGCCGCCGATTTCGCATTCTCCCTGATTCTAAATTACAGAGCTCGATTGACCTTTTTGTGGAGAATGGCTATAATGTTTTCCTTATATTTCTGTAAAATAGTAAAATAAAGAGGTTGTTTGTGGCCAAAAAAAAGACAGAGTTAAAGAAAAAAAAGGCAAAAAAGACCATTTCCTGTCATGAATGTACAGGCTTGTGCTGCCGGTATTATGCGATGCCGTTGGAAACGCCGGAAGATGTGGATGATTACGACAACATCCGGTGGTATTTAAGTCATGAGGGATCCCATGTATTTGTTGAAGACGGCGATTGGTATCTGAATGTCTTTAACCCCTGCAAATACCTTACACAAGATCACCGGTGCAGCAACTATGAATTGCGACCGGCAATCTGCCGCAGCTACAAGACTCACAACTGCGAACTGACGGGTGAGGACTACGGCTATGAGCTGCATTTTACCTCCGATAAGCAGATGGAAGAATATATGAAGATCAAATTCGGAGAAAAAGTCTTCGAACGATATAACAAAAATAAGGATAAAAAGAAAAAATGAAAATTCCTGCAGTAAAAGGCACGCGTGATTTTTATCCGAAAGAGATGGCAGTGCGGAATTATATCGTGGACGGATGGAAAGCCGCTTCCCGGCGGAGCGGTTTTGAGGAGTTTGACGGTCCGATCTTTGAGTATTTGCAGATGTATCAGATTAAAAGCGGCGAAGAGATTGTCGAACAGCTCTTCCATTTGACCGACCGCGGCGGACGGGATTTGGCAATTCGGCCGGAAATTACTCCGACGGTTGCCCGGATGGTCAATCAGCAGGTGAACGCCTTGCCTCGCCCCATAAAGTGGTTTTCCGTCCCCCGTTTGTGCCGGGCCGAACGTCCGCAAAAGGGGCGGCTGCGTGAGTTTTTCCAGTGGAATGTCGACATTATCGGTGAAGAATCCATTCTTGCGGATGCAGAGGTCATTTTCTGTTCACTGGATTATCTGCGGTCGGTTGGGCTGACGGCGACAGATATCACTGCCAAGATTTCCAGCCGGCGGCTGCTGGCGGCTCTTTTGAAAAACATCGGCATCGCCGAGGACAGATTAACCGTCCTTTATCCCATTCTCGATAAAAAAGCCAAAATCCCTGCCGAGGCATTTGAAGAAATTTTGCGAAAAGAAGTTACGGATTCGTCTGTCGCTGATACGATTATCAAGTTGATGGAATTGCACAATGCAGACCATATCGTCGATGTGGTCAATCTGAACGATGATGCAAAAGCGGCATTGACAGAATTGCAGAGTCTGTTTGCGATACTACGCTCAATGGGCATTGGCGACTATTGCCGGTTTGATATGGGCATTGTCCGGGGACTGGCGTATTATACCGGTATGGTGTTTGAAATTCACGATGCGGTAGGGCAGCTGCGTGCGATTTGCGGCGGCGGACGATACGACAATCTTTTGAAAGATTTCGGCGGTCCGGCAATGACGGCCGTCGGTATGGGCATGGGTGATTGCGTGCTGGAAATTCTCCTGCGTGAAAAAGGCATCCTTAAGGATGATACGCTTTCGACCAAGATGCTGGATTATTTTGTCGCCGCGGTTGACCCCTCACTGACGGATAAAGCCGTCGAGCTGACTGCTCGAATCCGGCTGGCGGGCTTAAGTTGTGAATTTTCATATAAAGCGGCCGGGCTGGGCAAACAGCTCAAGCAGGCCTCGGCATACAATGCCGCCAAGACGATCATCTTGGGGCAGGAATACAGCGACGCAAAACAATTGGTTATCAAGGATATGGTATCCGGGCAGCAGGGGGCGGTTAAGGAAGATGCATTTGTCAAAGAATTACAGGACAATCTGAAGTAACAAATTGAGACTGAAAACAAACTAACGGATTACTATTCACCATACGAAACTACGGAGAGATACGTTGTCAGCAGCTGTACCAATGGAAAAGTTGACCGCTTCACAGAAAAAGGCGGTATTGCATAAAGAGGGTCCTTTATTGGTTTTGGCCGGGCCGGGCAGCGGCAAGACCCGTGTTATTACCAACCGTATCGCGATGCTGATTGAATCGGGCGTCCGTCCGTGGAATATCTGCGCAATTACGTTTACCAATAAGGCTGCCGAAGAAATGCGCAATCGTGTCGAGGCGGGGGGCAATCGCGGAGCGTTTATCAGTACTTTCCATTCGCTGTGCGTGTGGGTTTTGCGGCATTACGCTGAACAGGCGGGTATTAAGCCGAACTTTACGATCTACGATTCCGGCGACCAGCTTCGCTGTATGAAAGAAGCGGTTTCGAATTCGCAGGTTGACAGCACGCAATTTTCGGCAACAAGAATGCTGGAATTTGTGTCCAGACTGAAAAACAATCTCGAAGATGCGGATTCATTCAAAGCGGCCGCATTCGACTACTTTGGCAAGACTGCCGGCAAGGTGTATTCCGCGTATCAGCAGATTCTGGCGAAAAATAACGCCCTGGACTTTGATGATTTATTGGTCAAAACCGCCTTGCTGCTCAAGAACAATCCGGAGGTACGCCAGGAATTATCCAGTCGGTTCAAGTATCTGCTGATAGATGAATATCAGGATACCAACCACGCCCAATATCAGATTGCCCGCCTGCTCGCCCAGGCTCACGGCAATATCTGTGTGACCGGAGACCCGGACCAGTCAATATACCGCTGGCGCGGGGCGGATATCGGCAATATCCTGGCATTTGAGAAAGACTGGCCCAATGCGACGGTTGTGAAACTGGAAGAAAATTTCCGTTCCAGCGGCAACATTCTAAAGCGTGCCGACAAACTGATAGCATCCAATACCCGCCGCAAGGAAAAAGTGCTGATTCCGACGCGTCCGGATGGAACCGATGTCGACATTCTGAATGCCGACGATGAAAACGCTGAGGCGCAAATGGTGGCCGGCAGGGTCCAAAAGTTGATTGCCCTGGGCAAGGACCCCAGTGAAATGGCCGTTTTTTACCGGGTCAATTCGATGAGCCGTCCGGTCGAAGAAGCCTTTATTCGCGCGAGGATTCCGTATCAGGTGGTTCGCGGAGTCGAATTTTATGCCCGTAAGGAAATTCAGGATTTGCTCAGCTATATGAAGCTGATTGTCAATCCAGCCGATGATCTGGCCTTTGTCCGGGCGATTGGCACCCACAGCCGAGGTATCGGCAAAACGTCTGTCGACCGATTGATCGAATACGCGCGGCAAAATGGGATGAGCCTTTTGGGTGCGGCAGAGCAGGCCAATCGGCTGGATTCGGTTTCTAGTTCCACGCGGACACGGCTGGTGGAATTTGCCGCGATGATTCATAAGTTTCAGCAGGAAGCGGCCGGCGAAGCGGCTGTGCTGATGGATATTGTTTTTGCTGAAACAGGGTATGCCGAACACCTGAAAAAAGAAGGCGAGCAGGACCCGATTGATAACGTCAATGAATTGATTAACTCGGCTGCCGAGTATGACCGGGCGACTGAAAAGCCTTCGCTACTGGAGTATCTGCAATCTATTGCCTTGTATAGCGATACCGATGCGTTTGAGGCCGGTTCCAAGCGTGTTTCGCTGATGACCATGCACGCGGCCAAGGGCCTTGAATTTAACCATGTTTTTATTATTGGTCTGGAAAATGGTATTTTGCCGCACGAGCGAAGTCTGAATTCTCCAGAGGATATGGAAGAAGAAAGGCGGCTGTTTTTCGTAGGCATCACCCGTGCCAGGGAAGAGCTGGCTGTAACCTATGCTCGTCATCGGGTCTTGCGGGGACAGTTTCTCCGGTGCGTGCCGTCGCAGTTTTTGTATGAAATCGGCTTTGCCGGCGAGCGGATGCCATTTGAAGATGAATCGGATGAACATTATCAAGAAGAGGAACAGCCAGTACTGGGTTCAGCCACATCTTCGGCTGGTCAGGGTGCCTTTAAGCCCGGCGACCGGGTGGACCACAAGACCTTTGGCGCTGGCCGGGTCAAGGAATTCCTGAATTTAGGTCCCGACAGTATTGTGGTCGTTCAATTCAACTCTGGAAAAACAAAGTCGCTTATGCTAAAATACGCAAACTTAACCAAGCTTTAACAAGTAAACTCTATTTAAAGGATGTAGATATGAATAATGCACGGATACACTTCTACTACAAGAATGTAACGTCGGATGTAATCGGGACTGAGCACGGCATCAGCCCCAAGCGGTTTGAGGAATTGGCCGCCAAGACCGCGCCCCTGATTGGTTATCTGAATGAACAGCGTAAGGCCGGCAAGCGAAAATATCGTGATTTGCCCTACAATGAGCAGTATCCCAAACAGGTTCGCGAGATTGCCAAGCAGGTTGTTAATGAATGTGAAAATTTTGTTGTGCTTGGCATTGGTGGTTCAGCTTTGGGCAACATCGCCTTGCAGACGGCGCTGAATCCGTATATGTATAATCTGGATTCGGCTCAGCGCAAGGGACCTCGTTTGTTCGTGTTTGACAACGTTGATCCGATGCAGCTTGCCAGCTTTCTTAATTGGGCAGGTGATAAACTGGATAAGACGATTTTTAACGTCATCAGCAAGTCCGGCCGAACCGCCGAAACTGCGGCACAGTTCTTGATTATTCGTGATATGCTGCTGAAAAAACTGGGGCCTGCCGGGTATAAAAAACAGATTATTGCCACAACCGACCCCAAAGAAGGCACGCTTCGCAAGATCGTTAACGAGGCGGGTTTCAGGACCTTGGAAGTCCCGGATGGCGTCGGCGGCCGCTTCAGTGTTTTAAGCCCCGTCGGTCTGCTGAGTGCCGCAGTCTGCGGTATTGATATCGAAGCCCTGCTGGCCGGTGCCCGAGATATGGATCAGCGGGTCAGCCGGACGGATTTCTCGGCCAACCCGGCGGCGATCAATGCGGCGATTAACTGGCACTACTACAATCTTGGCAAGCGTATTTCCGTGATGTTCCCCTACGCCTGGCGTCTTAAGGACCTTTCGGATTGGTATTGTCAGCTTTGGGCTGAAAGTCTTGGCAAGACGAAAAACAATAAAGGGCAGGATGTCTTTGTTGGACCTACCCCGGTCAAAGCCCTCGGTACCACCGACCAGCACAGCCAAGTGCAGCTGTATCGTGAAGGGCCCAACGACAAGATTTTCACCTTCTTGCAGGTCAAGAACTTCGATGCGGATTTGACCATCGCTGCCGCTCCGGAAAGCACGCCGGAACTCAATTACCTGTCCGGCAAGCAGATGTCGCGGCTGCTCAACAGCGAGAAGATCGGGACTGAATATGCCTTGCTGCATGATAAGCGGCCGTGTATGACCGTATTGTTCGATCAGGTTAACGCTTCGACGATTGGCCAGTTTATTTATATGCTTGAAACCGCTACCTCGATTGCGGGGCTCCTGTTTGACATCAATGCGTATGACCAGCCTGCGGTGGAACTGGGTAAGGAAGCGACCTTTGCCCTGATGGATCAGCCGGGTTACGAGGCTCTGGCTGAAAAAATCAAACCTGTCCAGCAGATTGACGGCGGGTATTTGGTATAAACAGGTCGGTTTAATCCGATTAACATAAAAAAACCTGAAACACACGTTGCTCTGTGTTTCAGGTTTTTTGTTTGTCTGCTGCAATACTACCGGGTTAACCCCGTGTCTGTTACCTACACATTAAACCGGAAGTTGATGATATCCCCATCCTGGACGACGTAGGCCTTGCCTTCGAGACGCATTTTGCCTGCGGCCTTGACGGCCTTTTCATCCCCAAGCTGCTTAAGGTCGTTGTAGGCCATCGTTTCGGCCCGGATAAAACCGCGTTTAATATCACTGTGGATTTTGCCCGCCGCATCCAAAGCCGTGATTCCTGCTGGAATCGGCCAGGCACGCACCTCATCTTTCCCGACGGTCAAAAAGCTGATTAACCCCAGCGTCTTATAGCAGCTCTGAACAAACTGAATCGATGCCGGCTTTTCCAGTCCCATATCGGCCATGAATTCCTTGCGGCTGTCGGCGTCGAGCATTGCCAGTTCACTTTCGATTTTGGCGCACAGCGGAATCACTTCCACGCCCGCCGGCAGCGATTTCGAAAAATCAAATTTCGCGTCAAGCTGATCTTCGCCGATATTAACGACTACCATCATCGGCTTTAATGTCAAGAAGCCCAGCGGCTTGATGATTTCGCGTTCCAGATCATTGTGGATAACACTGCTGATGGGCTGTTCGGCCTCCAGCGCCTTTTGCAGCTTTAATTGCAATTCCAGTTCGGCTTTGTCCTGTGCCTGGGTCTTGGTGGGCTTGTGCACCTGTTTTTCGAGCCGCTCAATGCGGGTCATCACCAGTTCCAAATCGGCCAGCAGAAACTCCGTCCGCAGTTCCTCGATATCTTTCATCGGGTCAATCCGCTCGCGGTAGGCCGCTACCGAGTCATTTTTGAATGCCCGCACTACCAGGACAAACAGATCCATCGTGCGGATATTGCCGAATAGCTTCCGTGCCGCCGCTCGCCCGTGTTCGTCGGTAAATGACACCCCCGGCAGGTCCAGACAGTCCACCGTCGCCCGCACGACCTTATTCGGCTGATACAGACCATTGAGCCAGTCAAGCCGCTCGTCCGGCACAGGCACAACCTGTTCATGGATTTCCGCCGACCCGGACATCGGGGCAGGCTTGCCCGAAATGGCGGACAATATAGTACTCTTGCCGGACTGCTGTAAACCGATTAATGCTACTTTCATTGAGAAATCCTTAAAGTTCTTAGTTCTTGGTTCTTAGTTTTTAGACAGATGCTTTTCTGGGCGATTGGATGGAATTTTTCAGGCCGCTAAGCATTCGGGATATTTCAGCGAGCTGTACTCTACCGTCTGCGCAAGACTGCTCTGTACAGAATTTTCGACTGCATGAAATATCTAAAAGACAAACACACTCATAGACAGAACCCTGTGCCATGTCAAGAAAACGACAAAAATCTTTTTTAGTTCTCGATGATCCTTCTGCGATATTTGCAGCAATAGATACCGCCGCACGTCTTAATTGAGATGCCAAACCAAATGTTTCCTGTTTTGGATAATTTTCAGTAACCATATACATCAATTGTGAAAAAGACAAGGCCTTTTGATAAACCGTTAATTCTTCAAATTTAAAATGTACTTTCACGTTTATGCCAACCTTTTTTTGTTTGCCTAAGAACCAAGAACTAAGAACTAAGAACTTTCATAAACCGAATCACCGTGGACATCGTATGCGGTTATCAATGGAAAATCCCGAAATTCCAGCCGACGGATGGCTTCTGCGCCTAAGTCTTCGTAGGCGACCAATTCACTTGCAACAATGTGCTTGCTGAGCAGTGCGCCTGCGCCGCCCATTGCAGAAAAATGGACCGCACCGTACTGTTCCAAGGCCTTGCGAACTTCTGCGCTGCGGTAGCCTTTACCGATGGTTGCCTTAACCCCGCGTGAATACAGTGCTGGTGCAAACGCATCCATCCGGCTCGACGTCGTTGGCCCGGCCGCCCCGATAACTCGTCCCGGACGGGCAGGGGTAGGGCCGACATAATAGATTGCCGCGCCTTGCAGTTCAAACGGCAACGGTTTACCCTGCTCTATCAGTTCGCAAAGCCGCTTATGGGCCTGATCGCGGGCGGCATACACATATCCGCTCAAGCTGACCGCATCGCCGGCACGCAAAGCCCGAGCGGTCTCATCTGTTAGCGGCGTTTGTAGTTGTATTACTTTTTTGTCCATAATATTCTCGTACTGTCTGATAAAACACCTGTGATACTATACCATTTTTTCACCGTTTTTCGATGGAAAAATGCTGATTATTACCTCTAAATTACGGATTTATACAATTGGTCTGTTTTTGATTGACATTCTGATTGGCAAATCGGTTATAATATAGTTATGGCAAAGTACCCGATATATCTAAATCTTCAGGGCCGCCGGACTGTCGTTGTTGGCGGCGGGATGGTTGCTTTACGCAAGACACAAGCTCTTGTCGAAGCTCAGTCGCGGGTAACAGTGGTCGCCGAGCATATTTCACCTGCCTTGGAAGATGCATTTGCGATGCCGGGAGTCGAGATTGTCATCAGTCCTTACAGCAAAGACTATCTGGTTGGGGCAACCCTGTGTATCGCGGCGACCAATGACCAGGTTGTGAATAAAAAAGTGTACGCAGATTGTCAGGAATTGGAAATTCTCTGCAACGTCGTTGATCAACCCGAAATGTGTGATTTTTTTGTACCTGCGGTGGTGCGCCGAGGTGATTTGCAGATTGCCATCAGCACCGACGGGAACTGTCCGGCGTATGCGGGCCATGTCCGCAAAAAACTCGAAGAGATATTCACCGAAAAGCATGGCCAGTTTGTAGAAGAATTGGAAAAAGTCCGCAAGCAGATTATCGCTGAAATTGCCGACCCCGACCGGCGAAAAGCCTTGCTGGGACTGATGGTTTGTGATGAATCATTTGATTATTTTTCCGCACACGGCCTGGAAAAGTGGGCTGAGTATTGCCGCAATCTTATTTGTGCGACGCATTAACAGCCAGCTTGGATAGTCAATAAAAAAGCCCTCCGACGGGAGCCGAAGGGCTTTTTGTGTTTAAAGCAAATGGCTTAGAGTTTCAGTTCTTCTTCAATCCAGCCAAGGACTTCTTTCAGGTCTTTCATGGTAATATCGCCCATGTGAGCGATACGGAAAGTCTTATCCTTAAGGTCGCCGTAGCCGTTGCTGATAATCAGGTTGTGTTTGGCCTGAAGAGCTTTGTTCAGCGCAGAAATATCGATGCCTTTGTTGTTGGCAATCGTTGTCAACGTATTGGTGCAGTACTTTTCTTCGCAGAACAGGGCAAAATGCTTTTTGGCCCAGGCACGGCAATAATCAGCCATCTCTTTATGGCGTTTCCAGACGTTTTCCATGCCTTCTTTGACCAGACGCCCGGCCTGATAGTTGACCGCTGCGATATGCGGAATCGACGGCGTAGTCGGCGTGTTGTCTTTTTCGTTATTCTTGGCAAAGTCAACAAAGTCGAAATAGTAGCCGCGTTCCGGAACGCTCTTGGCTTTTTCAATGGCGCGTTTGCTGACGGCGGCGACCGTGAATCCCGGGGGAATCGCAAACGCCTTCTGTACCGAAGCAAACGTTACATCCCAGCCGAGCTGATCGAAATGAAGCGGCATACCCACCATTGCGCTGACCGAGTCTACAAACACCAGCACATCCGGGTACTTCTTCTTCATCATCTCGCTGATTTCATAGACCGGGTTGGCAAGGCCGGTGCTGGTTTCGGAATAAACCAGGGTGATCGCGGCGTATTTGCCGGTGGACAGGGCTTTGTCAATCGCTTCGGCGGTGTTGGCTTTGCCCCATTCGGCCTTAAGCTGGTCAACATTCCGGCCGCAGGATTTGACTACACTGGCCCATTTATCGCTGAACGCTCCGCACATACAGGCAAGCACGGTTTCGTCTTTCTTGACGCAGTTGCGGATTGCGCCTTCCCAGATGCCGGATGCGGATGAGGTGACCAGGAACACATGCTGGTCGGTGAACAGAACCTGCTTGAGCAGCGCAATGGTCTCATTGTGAAGCTGAGCATATTCTTTGTTGCGGTGTCCCATCGTCGGGCGTGCCAGCTGCTGCAAGACTTCCGGCAGGACATGCACCGGCCCGGGGATAAACAGTTTCGGCGGATTTTTCCAGTCAACCATAGAGTTTCCTTTCCAATGATTATTTATTATTATATGGAGCCATCGGTTCGATGGGCAATCTGTTAATCGTTACGCCCGAAAAGACCTTCGGATAAAAGAAGGTTGATTTCTGCGGCATTTTTTCACCGGCGGCGGCCACATCCTGCACTTGGTCGATGCGGGTCGAATTGACAAAAAACACCGCCTGGCATTTCCCGGAATCGACTTTGCTGATGGATTTGTCGATCGCATCGCCGATGTCTTTGATATATTCGATATTGCTTTCTTCGGCAAGCTGTTTATCGCCGATACCCAGATGTTTTTCCAGGATCAGCAGATGCAGCACATTAACATCCAGCCCGCGTGCCGCGTCCGACATCGACGGGGCGACGGCTTTCATCGCCTGCGTATCTTTCAGTGCTGCGGTATAAAACGCTCCATCGGCAGCATAAATGCCGAAGATGTTCTTGCCTTTGGCGCCGAGCTGTTTCATCGCGGCAAACATCTCATTTCTTGCCTTGTCTTTCGTTGCGGCGGTAAAAGCGAATTTCTGAATCTCAAATTCCTTCAAAGATGCAATCAATTTGGATATTGAGAAATCTTTCACATCTGCAATCAGCCGGTGCGTGGGCTGGATGACCAGCCCCTCATTCCGCATATTCACAAACGCCATCATCAGATATTGGGCCTCAGGCCGTCCAGTCTGCTTCCAGTAGTTCAGCGCCGTTTCATACCGATGATGTCCATCGGCAATGACCGTTTTCTGCGTCTGTATCATCTGGCCGAACGTCTGCACCTGCTTGGGATCGTCAATCACATACAGCTGATGACGCACGCCTTCGGAATCCACCGTGTCCAGTGCCGCGGTTTTGGTTGTCGCCTGTGCGATAACCGCCTCAGCGGTCTTTTTCGGGTCGTCATACAGCATAAAAATCAGCCCGAACTGCGACGCCGTCGCCCGGCTGAGCCGCAAACGGTCGGCCTTGGGACCATCTAAGGTCTTTTCGTGCGGCTGAACGCCTTTCCCGAACGGCTCAATCTTGCCCAGTGCGATAATTCCGCTTCGCTGATAGTGTGCATCGCCAATGGCAAAATCCTGCACATAGGCGTAAATCGCTTCTTTGGGGTCTTGTTTTAAGGCTCCGTCCGCAACCGCTTTGTCTAAATACGTCCGGGCGCGGGTGTACTGGTTTTCGGCCTCGGTATCAGTCGGCTGGGTTTTGCCCAAAATCGCGCGAACGACATTGTACGGGTTCGCGTCGTAGAGTTCCTGTTGCAGTTTGGCATCAATGACATCGTACGGCGGGGCGATGCACTTGCCCGCGTCGCCGGTTACTGAGCTGTCGAATCGATAGGCTCGAAAAGGCTTAATTTCCATAGACTTATGAAGTTTATCCCGGGTTTTAGTTTCTGCGTTTTGTTGTTTATTGTTCCGTTTGGTACAATAAACAGCGTGTTGTTCACAACACCAAGCCTACTATACCAAATTATAGACGCATTTCAATGGAAATACTACGGATTTTGACAAAACTCCCTGTCATCACGAGCGAATTTATCAATCGCTGGGCAGAATCATTGAACTAAAGCACCACATCGATGACAACGCCGAGATTCAATGCATCAAATGACTCGGCGGGCTGCTCAAATCCTATCACCGGCTGGCCGCATAGGAATCCTGTCGGTAACCGGCAAGGGAGATACTCTGCGCAGTGCAAGCTTTTTGCGACAAATCCGGACATCCACAAAATGCAAAAAGCATAAAATTCGGCAACCACCCTGAATTTTGCAGACGAAATTTTCAATATTAACTTGTTAGAGAGCAAAGATTTAGTAGCAGATTAATATTTGTAGGGTACGGGAGAATATCATAACCTCTTGATTTTTCAAGCAGTAACAACTATAATTCATCATAATCCAAATGAGCTATATATATTTGGACACTACGCCGTCGGCGTAAACATATGACTTTTTCAAAGAGCAACTTAAAGATATCCGCTAGGGCAAAAGCTCACTCTACAAAAAATTGCAACCTATCCGGCTACTTTCGCAGCTTTATCACGCCCTCTTTTTGACATCAGGGGTAAGCACACGCAGGTCGCAAACATCGGCAAAAGCATCATACTGCTAACCTGTTGCTTAAAGTCAGGCATTGGACCAGGCAGTGTTAACTGCAACACGGCATAGAACGATATATAACCAGAAAAAACCAACAATATTTTTAACAATATTTTTATACTATCCCGCTTTAAAGCATTCGATTTTGGTATTGCTTTGCCCTGCAGTATACACTCTCTCTTATAACCATTAGAGTATGCTCTCAATAACAAAATCAACAAAAGAACATAGTATAAAACATAAATAACCGGGTTAGGTATTATGAATTTAAACAGATTTTCAAAAGCTGCCTTGATAAAAATAATTACAAGACAAGCCGGGTATGTTATCAAAAATCCTTTCCAGATTAGATTAAACTCTTTTTTTGTATAATCCATAATCAGCCTATTTGTGCAGTTTATATTGATTTATAAAATCAAGCCAAATTGTATATCCAACTATTACCAATTGGTCCAATAATCAACCCATGCTTCTCCTGCTGCCTGGGCAACAGAATTAGTTAAACTAGGGGAAGCCCCTGATTTAATCCCAGCCAAAGTCATTGTAACACCAATTTGAGAAAGGCCCATTGCATACTGACTATTTAAATCTAATCCACCCAGAAGCTGGCTTCCAACACGACCTT
>JBHJNC010000213.1:0-3123 GCA_048497675.1 Gimesia maris | reverse complement strand
TGAATGGACTTACGCCGGGTGTCCTGAGCCTGGCTAAGCAAAGTCTGACGTTTTTTCTTGGATTGCTCTGCTATTTCGGCGGCATCTCGCTTCGCTTTTTCAATAATTTCCTTCGCCTGTTGTTCGGCCTGTTTTATTTGTTTAATCAGTTCCATATTAGTATTAACCCGATCATATCCGCACAGTTGGCATAAATTTTATTGTTCCAAAAATCGCATTATAGATAAAAATGAGTAAATGTCCAGCAAAATTAGAAGTTTTATTGTACTTTTTCTGCAAAAAAATATAAGTATTTTCCCTGAATTAGTGTTGTTTTTGAATAATTCCTTTTTGTTCCAGTGCGAACAATAATATTTCGACCATTTGTTCTTTATTAAACACGCTATTGTCCAAAATCATATTGAAGGCGGGCTGATGCGGGTTTTGCTTCTCATAAATCTCCCGCAGATATTGACGCTGCGACTCAACCTGGTCGATTCGGGCGGCGGCCTGCTCCTTCGATAGCTGCTCACGGACGCAAACTCGAGCGATTCGCCACTCTTTGGGTGCTTCGATGCGCACACTGACACCATTTTCCAGATCGGCTGTTGCCGCCGTCCCGCCTTGCCCAATAATTACGGCATGGCCTTCAAATGCGACGGTTCTGACCATCGCGGTGATGCTTTTTCGAATTTCATAGCCGTCGGGGATATTGCTTTTCATCAGACCCCTCAGGAAGTCCTTGACCAGGCTGGGCTTGGCAAACCGCTCTTTTTCGATCATTTCTTCGGTTAATCCGGTATCCTGGGCCAGCTGTTTGAGGGATTCCTTATAATACAGCTTCCATCGCTGCTGTTCATCTTGTTGATTGAGTTTGTAGACCAGCAGGGTGGCAAATTCAAGCCCATCGCAGCCGTACTGACGTGAAATGGTGATATAGGGGCCGGGTTCTTTTTTGTGAATAATATCATCCAGTCGCCCGCGCAGGTATGATGAAAGTGATGGCTTATCCATAAGCTAAATCCTCATTCAGTCTTAATCTATCTGTCGTCAGGTAAGTTAACGGAGAATTGACTTGATGTCAATAGAAACATCTGGTGTATGCGTAGGCAGATTGCGAAAAAATTAGAAGAGGGCTATACGCCAAATAGATAATCTGATATTTTCAAACCCTGTAAAAGAGACGATGCTGATCGTTCGAGTTCGCACAATATGTAAAACACTGCAGCGGTGCAGACGTTAAGCGGGTGTTTTACTGCTCTTTGACAACCAATATAACACATCTTTGGCATGGTACAGGATGCCAAAGAGGCGGGATTGGGTCTTTGATTCAAGACAATATACAGCCATAACTATCTTGTAGCCGTGGCGTTGTTTCCATAACAGCCGCAAAAAACATAGGAACAACCCTTTCCGGTTTTGGACTTATGCAGTAAAAATTTCCAAACGAACCCAATTTTTGCTTGAGAGCTGGCAACTGGAAGCTTAAATCGAGACAAACTTTAGCCGGATATATCTGCTATACACAGAATGCAATTGCGTTCATAACAAAAAAACATTGGAACATTGGAACATTGGAACACAAAACCCTGATCTTACATCTTATTCCTTACACCTAACTTCTATTTTGCAAAAAACCAAACAAAGCCATTTGGGTAAATGGGTAAGATGAGAAATATAAAGCTGACAAAAAAATTCTTCAAAAAAGGACAAACGGGTAACACAAAGGTAACAAATAGCCTCTATTTTGGCTTTTCAGAGTGAAACTTTTCTGTTACCCTATTTAACGAAAGGAGCGGTACTTATGGAAAAGGCAAGAAGTATATGGATTGGGTTGCTGATTGTGTCAGCGGCGGCAGTGGGAGCTGAGCCGGCGGGAAAGCCGGACAAGAGTGTGATGGTGATGTTTCAGGATGCCCAATATCAGGAACAGACGGCGGGCGACCTGGACAAGGCTATTGAATTGTATCAGCAAGTGGTGCAGGAGGCGGGCGAGGTGGAAAAACTGGCCGCCCGGGCGACATTCCAGCTCGGGATGTGCTATATGAAAAAGGGCGATAATGCCAAGGCGGTCGAAGAATTCAAGAAAGTTGTCAAGCAGTATCCCGCACAAAAAGAACTGGCTGACAAGGCATCCAAGCAACTTGAGAAGATTCAGCCATCATTGCAGCTTAGTCCGGCTCCATGGATTGACGGAGAGGTGATGGAATTAAGGCTTATACGACCTGCCGGTAATGAGTATGGAAAGATTATTTATTCGGCTCAGTCCGAGATTCTGGATAGGAAAAACGTATGGCAAATCGCTTCACACCTGTATGTAACCGAAGGTTCAGCGTCACAATATACCCTTGTCAAAACTGATGCGAATACTTTTGCTCCGAGCTATGGACAGACAACCAACTGGATGGGTAATTTTATTGCCGAATATAGCCAAGGAAATGTAAAACTAACCACCAGTTCAAATGACAAGCAAAAGACACGGGACATACCTGTTGGCGGCGTTGTGTATGACAACGAGCAGGCTGCTTATCTCATTCGGCGGATGCCGCTGGCCGAAAACTATGAGGGCAGTTTTCCAATATTCTCCGTCCAGGCCGGTGCAACAGTTGAATGCAGGATTAAAGTTCTGGCTGTCGAGGATATTAACGTTCCGGCCGGAGCATTTAAGTGTTTCAAGACCGACCTTTCCATCTATGCCGATGGGGTGCGAAGTTTGCAGCATACGCTGTGGTTTTCAGCCGACGATCATAAATACATGGTAAAGTATGACGTCGGCGGCGCCGCGACAATGGAGCTGGCAAAAGTCTGGCAGAAGAACAAACAAATGCCGCTGGTATTTGAGAATTCAGAGCCTGCCTTTTCGGTTGCTGTTCCATCTGATTGGCGGTTTTATAGCTACCAGTCCCCCGGTCCGCAGTATAGCCTTCAGATGCTTCCGCCTGATATCAAGGCTTGGGCGGTACTGGTATGGCAGAAGCGCGGCGAGGACCCCGATTCGGCCTCGGCGAAAACTATATCAAAAGCCGATAGCGAAAAACTGAAAGGGGCATTTAAGAATTATCTCATCCGATCGGACAGCAGCAAAGAGGTTACAATCAACGGCTGTCAGGCAGCACAGTATATTGCTGATTATCAGCAAGGCGG
>JBHJNC010000212.1:0-2313 GCA_048497675.1 Gimesia maris | reverse complement strand
TTGATTTTCGCAAACGCCATGGTATAAAGCCAGGACATTTCGCCATCCAGCCTGCCGTACCGGCGGCCAAGCTCGAGTATTTTTGCTCGATCCGGCGTTTGGCCTTTGAGCAGTTTGCGCAATTCCACCGAGATGGCCTTTCTGACGGCAATGGTTTCGGCAAGCAGTTCCCGCTGTTTGTCAGCAATCGAAGTAATCTGCGCCCTTTGCTCCGGAGTCAAGACCTCTTCCAGAAACGCCTCGCCGCTGTCGCCGGTAATGGCGGTGCTGATATCATAGTCGCGTTTACCCATCGCAGGCATATCTTTCATATAAAACCCGCCGAAATAGGTCCCGTGCCGTTCGGGACAAAAATACGTGTCGGCTTCCACCGTTCCGGCCGTCCAGCTGAAAAATTCGCTGGCATACGTCATATATGCCACATTGAAAAGCTGAGGCTTGCCGCGTCCGGTCTGACGAATCTTGTCACGCTCATCAATATCCGGCCAGGTATTAAAATCGCCAAATTTCATCTTCGCAAAATGGGCCTTCTGCTCAGGGCTTAACGACAGATACACTTTGGCCATCGCTTCGGCGCGTTCAAGACTCAGCTGTGCATCCAGAGCGAAGATTTCCCCGACATATTGCGATACAGCCTCTTTATTCAGGCCTTCGCTGCCTTTGGGAATCTGGTTGTCACGCTGCCTACAAAAGGCCTTAATCAGCGGCAGCCGCATTCTGGCAAGCTCTTCCAGTTTAGATGTCTGCTGTTCTGCAAGATCAAGAAAAATCTGTTTCTGCTGGTCATTGAGAACGCTCATCACATTGCCGGCAACCCGATTCAGGAAGACGGGATTATGCCCTTTCTGGGCGGCGTCGATATCACGCATATACTGGAACCCGAAAAAATCGCAGACTTTGCCCGGCGGGATAAAGGTGCACGCCCCGAAATCTCCGGTCAAAAAGGCCAGCCCGCTGAACGCAATCGTATGAAGCTGTGCCTTGTCGCTGACGGCTTGCTCAATGGAGTATTTTTGTTGGGGCGCCTCTGGTCTTTTTTGTCTTTCCGGTTTTGGCCGAGGAGGCTGAGCGAGTGCTATTGCGGTGATAGAGCAAGATAGAACAAGAATGGCTGTGGTCTTTAACGAGTTCATTTTGTACCTCCAATTGTATAGGAATGGATAGTAGTCCCGTTTCGGTTCTGTCCGGTTTCCGCAAGGGATGTGTGAATATAATCCACAACGACATTTTTACCTGAAACACTGACTTTCAAATGTCCCGGACTGGGAAAAAACACGCCGGATTTATATTCGTATTCATGAGCCTGCTGTTCGGCTTTTTGTTTTGAGCCGCTGCGGGCGCTGGGTTGCGGGACTTCCTGATAGATAATGCCGTCCCGTTCCTGTTTGGCAAAAAAGTGGTCATGGCCGTGAAATAAAATCGTTACACCGTTTGCCGCCATAAGCGGGTGGATGGGTTTATCCCAGCCGGGACGCTGTTTGTCAAATTCCCACACCCCCTTTTTGTTCTTGCCGCCCCATTCATATTGATCTGCCCATTCAACCCCGCCGCGCACCTCGCCAAGTACCTGGTGGATGAAGACAAATTTATATTTGGATGTGCTGGTTTCCAGAGCTTTTTTGAACCAGGTATACTGCCTCTGGCCGAGTGTCCAGTCCCACAGATCGCCGCTTTTTTTACGGTTTTCCATCGTGTAGCGATAGGCATCCAGAACCACAAACAATGCGTCGCCCCATTGCCACGAATAATAGTTCTGACAAATCCCAATGAACGGTTCCTGTACGGTATTTCCGCTATAAAATCCGTCGGGATAGGGGTTGGGATAATAGAGCTTGCGGGCTTTGGCGGCCCAGACGGCCAGGTTGTTTTCAGTACCATTCAAAAGCCAGCCCTGTTCTCCCTCATGGTTGCCCATCACAAGAAATAGCGGGACCGACGGCCCAAAAATCCCGAAGTATTCTCGATCTGCGGCATAGCGGGCGACAACTTCGGAATAACTTTGTGCGAATTTGTCGCACATAAACGTATCACCCAGGTCGATATTGAAGTCCGGTCGTTCATTGCGGATATTGCGGAAGGTGGTTTTGATCTGTTCGGGGTCGGAAGGCTTGTCACGATGATAATCCGACTCAACCGTGAACACAAAATCACTGCCTGCCGGCCGCTGCGTATGGAACGTGTTTTCTTCACCTGGTAAAAACGAAGTTTGCCCGACGGTCCGCCGGCAGATTCGATAGTAATACCGAGTATTGGGGCTAAGACTGGCAAGTTGTGCCTCTGCGGGTCGGTCTTTTTGCAGCTTGGCGGTATCGG
>JBHJNC010000211.1:0-4340 GCA_048497675.1 Gimesia maris | reverse complement strand
TGCTTTACCTGGCAGTATTTTTTATTGTGTATCGGCGATTTCGCCCGAAAAAAAGTCCGACCGGGGCAGCGTCTTTGAAGACCTGTATTGAAGAATCGCTGGATGAGATCAATCGTCAGGTACACCTGTTAAAGAATGTATTCTGGTGGTATTTGCTGTTGCCGGGGATTACATTTATTTTTCCGTTAGTCAAGATTGGCGGTTTCCTGAACCCCGAGGAAATGAGTGCCGATAGTTTGCTGATTGTCGTGGGCGTCGCTGTTTTTATGGGCATTGTGTTCTGGTGTGTGTGCTGGGTGAACCGGAGATGTATTAGAAAAGACCTTTTGCCGCGAAAACAGGAACTGGAAGAGTTGTTGCAAAGCATGGACAACGGCTCTGGTAGAAGACCGGTAGGTGGCGAAGTCAATCTTTGGATGGTGGGGATTATTTCGGTTGTGATTTCGCTGTTTCTCTCAACGCCGCTGTTGTTTATTAATAAGAAAAGCTTGCTGGAAAATATGATGGAGGATATTAACAATCCGGTTACAGTTGAAATCTCGCCGCCACTTTCGCCCGAGGAGGTCGCCGGTCCCAAAGAGTTGAAAATTCTTTCAGCCCGATATGGCGCTAAGGACCAGTGGGTCGATGTGACTGAAAAAGTTGCCGCGGCCGTGCATCAAAATACGCTTACTATTCATTCAGGCAACGAGCTGGCGGGTAAGGATCCGCTGTGGGGTAAAGTCAAGATTCTTGAGATAGAATGTCTTTGGGATGGACAGAAAAAAATTATCCGGGTGCGCGAAGGGATGGATTTGAATATCCCATTGAATTCAGATCCAAATAAGGTTAGGGCAGACTAGACAGGTATTACAATTTCCACGCTTTAGCGAAGGCCTCGAAGCTGCGGTCGTAAGTTTTTTCAGCGGCCGGCGGGAAGCAGCAGCCGGGCAATTGTTTCATTTTGAGGTGATATTGCAGGCAATCGCAGCAGACGCCCTTGTTGGAACAGGGGTCGTATGTGCAGGTGCAGTTTTTCATATTCTTCTGTTTTTTGCATTCCATAAAATCCTCCCAAGCTATCGATCAAAGTGATTTTTTATCTTTGACAATTCTGGTTAGTTCATTGAGCCGCCATTCAATCGAGGACAGCACCCAGACTTTGAAGTGATTGACCCGCATCTGGCAGTGGATCAGGTAGATAATTTTGGCCGAAATGGTCGCCGCTGCAAGCTCTACCATCAGCAGACGGACAGACAGATTTTCTACCAGCAGTGAAATGAGGAAACATAATATGGTTACGGCGATGAGCAGACTATTGAAGAGTTTGTCATGGAAACGCGGGATCCCGCCGATTTTTCCGATAATTTGACGAACCCGTTCTTTTTCCTGCTGGAAGTTCTCAAGCTCTTTTTTTAAGTCTTCCAGTTCTCTTTCGAATCTTGGTTTGTTTTCATTTGAAAGATCAGCCATGTGATACTCCTTTTATAGAAGTTTGCAATTACAATATTGTCTCTGCGTGTCTGTGGCTGTGACATTCGATATTGACCGCGACCGGAAGAGATGCGATATGACACGGGGCGGTTTCGATAAATAATGCCAGTGCCGTCGTATCGCCGCCTAAGCCCTGCGGGCCAAGACCGGAAGCGTTGACCGCCCTAAGCAGCTCTGTTTCCATCTCTGCGTAAAAGGGTTCGGAATGTCGTGAGCCGATTTTGCGCAGCAGGGCTTTTTTGCTCAGCAGGCAGCACTGTTCGAAATTGCCGCCAAGCCCGACACCTACCACCAGCGGCGGACAGGCATTGGCACCGGCATTGGCGGCGACGTCGACAATCCAGCGGGCGATGGTTTCTTTTTTTTCTGTGGGGTTAAACATCTTAAACTGGCTTTTGTTTTCGCAGCCCCCGCCTTTGGCCATCAATGTAATGCGCAGTCTGTCGCCGGGAACAAGCGTTAAATGAATCACTGCCGGGGTGTTTGTGCCGGTATTCCTGCGGATATTCAGCGGCTCGGCCACGACACTTTTGCGCAGGAACCCTTCATGATAACCTTGAGCAATTCCATCATTAATGGCATTAATCAAGGTCGCGTCCAGCCGATCGTGCGGCGGGGCGACAGCGACCTGAGCACCTAATTCAACAAATACAATTGCCAGGCCGGTATCCTGACAGAGCGGGATTTTATCCGCCTCCGCGATGCGGTAATTTTCAATCAGCTGTTGAAGGATATGCCTGGCTCGAGGATTGGTTTCGTTGTCGGCTGCGGATTCAAGGGCCTGCTTGACGTCCGAAGGCAATTGGTAGGCGGCTTTGATGGCCAGTTCTTTAACCGCATCGACAACGGTGTGATACGGAACATTTTTTGTGATCATCTGTTATTCCTCTTCTTGGGGCGCGACCCATTTTGTCCTGTCAACCAGGCGGGCGGCTGCGGTATAGGTTTTGCGGCCTTCCTTAATATACTTCCGTTCGTAATTTGAGCCGACCATTTCGCCTTGCAAGGCGCCGGCCGGCCGGATAAAATCAATCCGTTCCATGGCCCCGCAGGCAACAGCACGATCCAGCACCTCAGTCATCTGATTATAATAGTCTTCATGGTCGGTTGCCAGATTTATTATTCCGTTTCCGGTCAGCGTCCGCAGCAGGTGCGTCAAATTGTGGTCGCAGAAGAATCGCCGTTTGTGATGGCGTTTCTTCGGCCAGGGATCGGGGAAATAGATGTGATACATCTCGATTGACGCATCCGGGAAGAAATCCGCCACCAGCTCGGCCGCATCCGCCCGAATCAGGCGGACATTGCTGCGCCCCCAGCGTCCCATTCGGTCAACGGCATAGCGGTAGAATTTATTCGCCCATTCGACGCCGAAATAGTTGATTTCCGGGTGGGCCCTGGACTCGGCAAGGAGAAAGGTCCCTTTTCCTGAGCCGATTTCGATCTGGACCGGAGCGGAACGTCCGAAAAGCTGGTCAAAATCGATGCTGCTATTGAGATCTTCAAAACAAACGGCTATTTCCTGGTATTCTTTGACTTTTCGTATTTGCATTGTTAAGCTCTATAAAACGTGATTTCTATCTTTGACTTTTTAACTCAGATAACCTATCTTAAAGCCATCAATCAGATTTTGCAGAAAATCCGGTTAATGTCAAGGTTTGCATCGCCGATATCATAAATAAGCAGAACTTTGTCTATTCAGAAGTCGTAAAAAGAGGTGAAAAGACGGTTATTGCGAGATTACTATCGAGGCTTAACTAATGATAAGGCCAGCACTAACATTAAGAAGAAAACGTGTGCTTGTGGATGTGGATGTCCAGCAGGATTTCTTTTTAGCCGATGGAAAAGCCTGTGTGCGTAATCATCGACGAGTTCTGGCGAATATCAGGCGTACCATTGCCTGGGCCCGTCGGGAGCGGATTCATCAGATTTCGCTGGGTCTTGTTCACGACCCAGATTCACACGGGCATAATGGCGGTAATGACAAGTACTGCGTAGTAGGCACCGAAGGCGTTCGCAAACTGCAATATACCATGCGGTCGAATCATGCTGACTTTGGCGATGATGCTGGAACGGATCTGCCGCGTCAGCTTTTGGATACCCACGAACAGGTTATACTATATCGTCATACAGATGATCCTTTTGAGCAACCCCGAATTGATCGCCTGCTGAGCGAAACACGTGCTACAGAATACATTGTCGTCGGCGGTTTGCTGGAAGGGGCAGTTAAGTCTTTGGTGCTCGGCCTGCTGGTTCGCCGAAGGCAGGTAACAGTCCTAACCGACGCAGTTGGCAATCACGACAAGAACAATGGCGAGATAGCCTTACGGCTGATGCAGGCCAAAGGAGCTAAGCTGACGGACTGCAAGTCGATGTTTGGCCAATCCAGTTTGCGGATGGTATTTGCCTGTACCTGCGACCGCTGCCGTGGAAAACTCCAAAAAGCGCATCTTGAAGAAAGCTTGTCCTAAGGCTTTCCGGCGGCAAAGTTCGTTTGCATTCAATTTGAATTGAATTTTGATTTCTGAGAATCTGTTTTTGCATTTCCTATTCTATTTCAATCCGCATTGCAGCAGTTCCACATAACCGAGTATATTCCTGCATCGACCTAAATAAAGCTATTCAATTTTAACGGGACAGTTCTAAGCCCCAACCTTCAATTTCGACAAGACATTTCTTGGCGAAAAATAGAAAATGCCTATTGCCAATCTGAAGGGGGCCAGCTTCAGGGGGGATTTTATTTTACCCAAACCGTAAGCTGCCGCTTTGAGTTTACGCGATGCGTCTGGGCCGAAGGATACTAGAGAAAGTGGTTGCAAGGCAAGGGGTTACGGGGTAAAATCAAGGACACAAGAACTGAAGAACACAAG
>JBHJNC010000210.1:0-3066 GCA_048497675.1 Gimesia maris | reverse complement strand
GAAAGGATTGCCCGAAGGTCATGTCAAATTGATTCGCCATTTGCATATCCCCGTCTTTTCGGGTTCGAAAGTGGTGATGGTTGCTGGGGTAGGCAACAAAGATGAGGACTATGATCAGTCCGATGTGCAGCAGCTGACCCTGCTGATGGACGGGCTGTGGCACCTGATTGAGCGTATTCAGGCCGAACAGTCGCGTGACAGACTTTCAAAAGAGATTCAAAGCAAAAATGATGAGCTGGAGAGCATCGTCTTTGTCGCTTCGCATGATTTGCGGAGTCCGCTGATCAACATCCAGGGTTTTGCCGGTGAGCTGAAGAAGTCGTGTCAAAACTTAACGTCGCTGCTGACCAAAGAAACACTCGGCCAGGAGCGTGAGATTCGATGGCTTCTGGATCAGGAAATTCCGGAGTCGCTTGGTTTTATCTCGGCCGGCGCATCGAAAATGGATTCGCTGGTAAAGGGGCTGCTGCAGATTGCCCGAATCGGCACCGTGCAGCTCCGTATCGAGACGATAGATGTCAAGCGAATGCTTACGAGCATTATCAATACGGTGCGATATCAGATGCGTGAACACGATATCGATATTCGTGTCGGGGATTTGCCGCGATGCATCGCGGACTGGCAGCAGCTCAATCAGGTCTTTTCCAACCTGATAGATAACGCGATCAAATATCGTCATCCGGACCGCAAGCCAGTTATTGAAATTGCCGGAGAAGCCCATGAGGGCCGGGTGGTCTACGCAATTCATGATAATGGTATCGGAATCGAGCGTGAACACTGTGACAAGATATTTGAAATCTTCCATCGCCTCAATCCGGCCGGGCCGGTCAAAGGCGAAGGACTCGGTCTTACGATTGTCCGGCGGACGCTGGATCGAATGAACGGGAAGATTGCCGTCGACTCTGAACTCAATCAAGGGACGACATTCCTGGTCGATCTGCCGGCAGCTCAGTAATGGACAAAAAAAAGACCGCCATATGTTTCGGCGGTCTTTATACTATGTAAAAAAGATTCTCAGTCTTATTTGGCGAGATCGTACGTATCGCCGGCGATGGCGCGTTCTTCATCGGTGGGGATGACAAAGACTTTCACGCGGCTCGAATCAGTGCTGATGATCCGTTCTTTAGGTTCTGCGGCGGCATTGCGGGCTGCGTCAATCTCGATGCCGATTTGGGACTGACCGGAGCAGACTTCCGCGCGGATAGAGGCGTTGTTTTCGCCGATGCCGCCGGTAAAGACCACCGCGTCGAGCTTGCCTAATACGGCAGTGTAGGTTCCGACATATTTTTTGATGCGGTAGTTGAAAATATCGATAGCCAATTTTGCCCGTTCGTTGCCTTTGTCGCACAGCTCGATGAGATTACGCATATCATTGGATACGCCGGAAATGCCGAGCAGGCCGCTTTGCTTGTTGCACATCGCGTTAAGCTTTTTGACGTCATAGCCTTTGTCGGCCAGATAGAACAAAATCGCCGGGTCAATATCGCCGCAGCGGGTTCCCATTACAACGCCTTCCAGAGGAGTTAATCCCATCGACGTATCGACGCTCTTGCCTTCTTTGACGGCGGTGATGGAGCAGCCGTTACCCAGATGGCAGGTGATGATATTGGCTTTTGTTTTATCAACATTCATCAATGCCGCACAGCGTCGGGCGACAAAGCGATGACTGGTGCCGTGGAAGCCGTAACGGCGAACACGATACTTCTCATAAATATCATACGGCAGACCGTAGATGTATGCTACCGGCGGAATCGACGTATGAAACGCCGTATCAAAACATGCCACCTGCACCGCGTTGGGCAGGGCGTGCATCGCCGCTTCAATACCGGTCAGATTTGGCGGATTGTGCAGCGGGGCCAGATCGGCAAACCGCTTGATGGAATCCAGGACATGGCTGTCGATAACCACCGAGCCGGTGAATTCCTCGCCGCCGTGAACGACGCGATGGCCGACGGCGTGAATTTCAGAGACATTCTTGACGGCCCCGATTTTGGGGTCGGCCAGCGTCTGCAAAATAACCTGCATACCCTGTTCGTGGTCTTTGGCGGCAACCGCGGCAGTGTGCGTCGTTCCGTTGCAGGTGTGTTTGAGTTGAGCTTGTGCTTCGCCGATGCGTTCGATCATTCCTTTGGCGGGAACTGAACCTGCGGGCATATCGAACAGCTGATACTTAATTGAACTGCTTCCCGCATTGATGACTAACGTTTTCATTACTCAATACCTTTCTCTTGTAAAGATAAAATGTCTTTACAATCTTTATAAAATAAGAACTTGTGGAAAGCGAAAAATTATACCCCTCTGTGCTGAAAATAACAGAACTTTTTAACTGTTTTTTACTGTTTGCTTGCTATCTTGTGGCGATGGCGATACGGTCGTTTTTATTCAGGTCTTTCTCGATTCGAATACTCTTGAATCCAGCTGTCTCGAGCAATTCAGCTACCGCCTTGCCCTGAGCATAGCCGATTTCCAGCATAATTGCCCCATCCGGCTTGAGATAATCCGGGGCTTTATCAATAATCCGCCGGTAAACTTCAAGACCATCGACTCCGCCGTAAAGGGCTCCGCGGGGTTCGAAATCCCGCACGTTCTTGTCCAGTTTTTCAAATTCCGCATCGCTGATATATGGCGGATTTGAGACAATTACGTCGAACCGTCCGCCATCGAGTCCGGCGATAATTGGATCAAACAGGTCGCCGCACAGCAATTTGACCTTATCGGCAAGCTTTAGAGCGGTGATATTTTCTGCTGCGATAGATAGAGCTTTATCGCAGATGTCGGTTGCAGTAATGGAACAGTCCTTAACATTTTTGGCAATCGCCGCGGCGATGCAGCCCGAGCCGGTGCAAAGGTCCAAGACCTCTTGTTTTCCGGTACGCTTGCGAAGGAAATTAACCGCCCGCTCAACCAGCAGCTCTGTTTCCGGTCGCGGAATCAGACAATCGCGGGTGATTTTGAAGGTTAGCGAATAAAACTCGCACCGGCCGATCAGATATGCCAGGGGTTCATGATTGCCGCAGCGTTTGACCAGGTCGCGGAGTTTGTCCAGCTGTGTCTGTTCGACCACGC
>JBHJNC010000209.1:0-6506 GCA_048497675.1 Gimesia maris | reverse complement strand
ATGTTCAATACGCCGCGGAGCTTGTTGACGACCAACGTCGCCAGGGTTTCGCCTTCGACGTCTTCAGCAACAATCAGCAGCGGACGGCCTGCCTTGGCGACTTGTTCCAACACGGGGACGAGGGCCTTAACGGCGCTGATTTTCTTTTCATAAATCAGCACAAACGGCTTTTCAAGGACGCAGGTGCGTTCTTCCACGTTGGTCATAAAGTGCGGGCTTAGATACCCTTTATCAAACTGCATCCCTTCCAGCAGGTCCACAACGGTTTCCAGCGACTGGCCTTCTTCAACGGTGATCACGCCGTCTTTGCCGACCTTATCCATCGCCTGGGCCAGGGTCTTGCCGATTTCGCTATCGTGATTAGCTGAGCATGTGGCCACTTGCTCAATCTGTTTGCTGGATTCGACGGCGGTGCACATCTTCTTGAGCTCATCGACCAAAGCCGCGACCGCCTTATCGATGCCGCGTTTGACCTGCATCGGGTTGGCGCCGGCGGTAATGTTCTTTAAGCCTTCATCGAAAATGGCTTCGGCCAGAATCGTCGCGGTGGTGGTGCCGTCGCCGGCGACGTTGCTGGTCTTGGAGGCGACTTCTTTAACCATCTGGGCGCCCATATTCTCATAGGCATCCGACAGTTCGATTTCTTTGGCAACCGATACGCCGTCTTTGGTGACGGTCGGGGAGCCGAAGGATTTTTCGAGGATGACGTTGCGGCCGCAGGGACCTAACGTAATTTTGACCGCGCGGGCCAGTTTGCGAACGCCTTCGCGTATCGCTGCGCGGGCTTCTGTATCAAAAGCAATTTTTTTTGCTGCCATAATTTCTATCTCCTGTTTTTCGTAAAATATCGTTTTTGAACTGTTCCCCGTGTTGGGGATATCAAGGAGCTATCCGACTACTCGACAATCGCCATAATATCGGATTCATCCATAATCAGGTATTCTTTGCCGTCAATCTTCACTTCCGTGCCGGCATAGCTGGTAAACAGCACTTCCTGACCTTTTTTGACGCTCATTGCCCCGCGTTTGCCGTCATCCAGCAGTTTGCCTTCGCCGACGGCGATAATCTTGCCGCGCTGGGGTTTTTCTTTTGCAGAATCGGGCAGCACGATACCGCCTGCTGTCTTGCTTTCCGCTTCGATTCGTTGAACAATCACCTTATCCGCCAAAGGCCTGATGTTCATTTGTGACTCTCCTTTCAAACTATGTATATTCGATTTTATTCGTTTTGTTTCTGTCGAAACAACAGTAATACTATAAAAAACGCTATAATTTGCAAACCTTGTGCCAGTCTTTCTTTTTGCCCTGCAAAAGCGTTATAAGTCTATTATTTTAAATGAGATGCAAAATATATTAAGAAAATGGCACTTGCTATGTAATGGCGTTTACTGCCATAGTGGCAGTGATAAAATGGGTTCGTTTGGTAGAAATATCAAAAATCAAAGAGCAAAATCCCAAAACGAAATCAACATATCGTTATTTACTTTCGCCTCTTGATGGCTTTGGGGGAGGGAGTATCGGTACTCCGTAGGCTCCCGCCTACAACTTAGGACACAAACTAACAACTACGAACTTTATACAAAACGAAGCCATTTGCCCTTGTTGGGCAGGCCGCGGCATCGGCCAGATGAAATCTGTTTTAAAATGGACGCATTATATCCATTGAAAGATAATGATGAATCGGATAAACTCTTACCTATGTATTTGGCCTATCAAACAATTATCTATACACCGCGGCCCCTGACAGGTTGGTGGGGTGGCAGATGACTCTGCTTCGTATTGCCACGCGCGGCTCGGCTCTGGCTATGGCCCAGACCGAATTAGTCACCCGGCTGCTCAAGCAGCAAAATCCGGGATTGGAAGTAGAAATTATAACAATTGTCCCCAAAGGCGACCAGGACCTTGAAAACCCCTTGTGGAAGATTGAGGGGATGGGTTTTTTTACCACACAATTAGAGCAGGCCCTCCTCGAGGACAAGGCCGACATCGCCGTCCATAGTTACAAGGACTTGCCGACCACCGAAACGCCCGGCCTGACTATCGCCGCCGTCCCCCAGCGTGAAAACCCCGCCGACTGCGTGGTTTCCCGGCTGAAAATTGGCTCAATGATTCGGGTTCCCGATGCCTCGTTCGTCGGCACCTCCAGCTTGCGCCGTCAGGCACAGCTGCTCAAGCTGCGTCCGGATTTGAATGTCCAGCCCATTCGCGGCAATGTCAACACCCGTCTGCGAAAACTGGACGAAGGCAAGTATGATTTACTGATTATGGCCGCAGCGGGTCTAATCCGCATCGGGCTGCGCGACAGGATTTCGTTTATGCTTGAGCCGTCCGAGTTTCTGCCCGCTCCGGCACAAGGGGCGCTGGCAATCCAGGCCCGCACGGACGACAAAAACACGATAAGCCTCGTCCAAAAGCTCAATGATGCCGAAACCCGACAAATCGTATCGGCAGAGCGGTGGATTCTAAAGCGGCTCCATCCCGGCTGCCACGCCCCGGTGGGGGTCTATGGGATTAGAAAAGGCGACAGTCTGCATCTTGCCGCCTTTGCCTCGCGTCCGGATGGAACAGATTTTTTGAGAAAAGAGATTACGGGAGCATATAGTCAATCAGAGACCCTGGCCGATACCCTGGCCAAAGAAATGATTGCCTGCGGTGCAAAAGAAATACTGGAGGACGTATAAAATGAAAACGCCTTATGTGTACTTGATTGGGGCCGGTCCCGGCGAGGCCGAACTGATTACGCTCAAAGCCGTCCGCGTTTTGTCGGAGGCGGACTGTGTAATCTATGATGCCCTGGCCAATCCCTCGCTGCTGAAATATGCCTCTTCTGCCGCTGAGACGATTTCGGTCGGCAAACGCGGCGGCCAGGAAAGCATCAAGCAGGAGCAAATCAATAAGCTGCTGGTTGATAAGGCTAACGAAGGCAAAACCGTTGCCCGGCTCAAAGGCGGAGACCCGATGCTGTTTGCCCGCGGGGGCGAAGAGGCTGCCGCTCTGCGAAAAGCGGGGATTGGTTTTGAAGTGGTGCCCGGTATCACTTCCGGTATGGCGGCCGCTGAATACAGCGGGGTTTTTCTGACCGACCGTGATACCAGTTCGCAGGTGGTTTTTGTTACCGGCCACCCCGCGGGAGACAAAGATTTTGATGCGATTGACTGGGACTATTTAGCCAAGTTTGACGGCTCGGTGGTACTTTATATGGCAATGGGCAATCTTGCCCAGATTGCCGAGCGGTTTATTGCCGCCGGGATGGCGGCAGATACGCCCGTTGCGGTGGTTCAGAATGCGACGCTGCCAAGCCAGAAACTGGCGCAAGGGCCGCTCAATCAAATCGACGCGATCTGCAAAGCCCGGCAGCTTGCCGCCCCGGCCATTGTAATGATCGGCAAGGCTGCTCAGGAAGCATCGCCGGATAGCTGGTTTATGAACAAGCCGCTGTTTGGCAAGACGGTGGTTATCACACGCGACAAAGAAGGCAATGAGCGGATTGGAGCGATGCTTTGTCGACAAGCCGCCCAGGTCATCGACTTTCCCTGCATCCAGCTCCAGCATGCCATCAGCAATCCGGAGTTAAAGCGGGCGGTTCGTGAGATGTCCGATTATGAGTGGGTGGTCTTTACCAGCTCCCACGGCGTGGATTTTACATTCGAGGCCTTGGCGAAAATGGGCAAAGACAGCAGGGCGTTCGGCCATGCCAAAATCGCCTGCATCGGCAAGCCTACCGCCAGTACACTGTTGCGGTACGGTATCCGCGCGGATTTTGTACCGACCGAGTACACCGCCAGGGTGATGGCCGAAGAATTGTCCGAACGCTATGACCTGCGGCGGAACAATATGCTTCTTTTGCGGTCGGCAATAGCGACTAATGAGCTGTCGGAGATGTTACGTCGGAAAGGCGCGGCGGTGGAGGATTTGCGAATTTATACGACGGTTACCGTCACACTGCCCGAAGAAGAGCGAAAAGCATTGACCGACAAGATTGCGGCCAATCAAGTCGATTGGGTTACCTTTACCAGTTCGTCAACCGTCGAAGGCTTCTTTGCGAATATCCCGATTGAGACGGTTAAGCAATCCAGCATCAAACTGGCCTCGATTGGTCCGGAAACCACTCACAAATTGGAAGCTCTGGGACTCAAGGTGCACCTCGAAGCCCAACCCCACACCGCCGAAGGCTTAGTCGAGGCCTTGGCGGCACAATCCAAATCATAAGATTGCGATCAGATGGACTACTTGCTCACTTAGTCAGTCCCAGATCAATACCGATGTTTTGCAGGGTTTTGTCGAGGATGGTAAAGTAAGCCTCGTTATCCGGCCAGAGGATGCGGGGGTCATTGGAATACTCTTTGTCCAGCGTATCCAGAAAGCATTTCAGTTTTGCAGGCTCCAATTCTTCTGAGCAGATGCCGATACCGAGTCTTTCGGCATAGACGGCATTGACTAATTGTTCAAATTGGCCTTTCAGCGGAGTTAAAAACATCCGCTTTTTCAGGTACAGGCATTCGCTCAGCAGCGACATGCCGGCAGTGGCGACAACGCCCGCACCGGCCGCAAGGTCGTTTAGAAAGCCTTCAGTGCTGACTTTCTTTAAGATGCAGTTGCCGTGCTGCTCATCGACATTAAAGCCATAAATATAAAAGGTCTGCGAGGGAAATTGTTTCAAGACCAACAGGAACTGAGCCTTGGTTTCCGGGTTGGAGGAATTGGAGTAAACCGTAATGTGTGTGCCTTGCCGGGGTTTTAAATCGATCACCTGTTTGCGGATGACGGGGTTTGCCAGAACGGCTCTTTTGCGTTTGAGCGGGGCGGTAAAGAAATTCATAATCACATAGGCCTTTGCGCCGGTGTGATAACCGCGGGTTACGATGTCAGCCTTAATCCGGCTGCGGAGGTTATCGATGTGGTCGAGCTTGGCCATCGTCAGCAGGTGCTCATTGTCAATAAACACGCAGGGTACGCGATGACGAAAGGCCCACCATGCGCTGAACGGCTCGAAATCGGAAATGACCAGATCGGGGGCAAAGTCCTTGACTTTTTGGCTGAACAGCCGGCGGTTGGTCAGAAATCCTTTGGGGTAGTTGATGAGGTTGTCGGCCAGTGTGGGCAAGGCCTGAACCTCACCGTCTTTGAGGACAAAATGCAGGCCGTAGACTTCCTGCACCCGGCCGGGAAACAAGGGGCTTAAATACGACAGGGACCGGCCGGAAGCGGCGAACATCACGTCATGGCCGGATTGAATGATACGACGGGCTATTAAATCCGACCGGCTGCTGTGTCCAAAGCCTTCGCCTGCTACTCCGAATAATATCCTGGCCATAATCGGTCCTTCTTTTTGTCTTATTGCTATTTCAGGGTTTAATAGGTAAACAAATCCTTGAGCTTATAGTCTTGTTCGGTCACCGCATTGAGAGCGTGAACGACCTTGAGCTGCACCCGACGGGAGAGCTTACGGCCTTTGCATGCACGGGAAACCATTTTGTGCGTAAGCTGCTCGGTCGAGGCGGATACCAGGTCATTCGGTTTCAGCTTACGTTTGGCCATAATCTCGGCGATCGGCTGGGGGCCATACTCGCGGCCGTCATCAAATTCTTCTTCGTCTATCATATATCCCTTTATTCAGCGTTCAAAATTTAAGCAACTATCAAATAGTAAAAGCCGATGAGCCAAATTACAAATCAAAAATTCAGTCAGGCTTGGCATTTTGCCCCAGGCTGGCTGCAGAACCGTCTATTTTTTATCCGGGCCGTTATGACGGCTCATGCGGCATAGAAGAATCAGTATCAGCACGGACGGCATAAGCAGAAGTAATAGAATTACAACGCCTGCAGCGATGGCCGCCGGGGTATTGGGCTGCAATTTGGCCATCAGGTCGGTAACGGTTTTGATGCTTTCAGCGTTAGCCTGAATGGCGCGAGTGCTTTGTTCAATCGCCTGACGATTGGCGTTGATGCCGGCGGTGGAGGCGGCGATTGCTTCGGCGTTTTCCTTTATTTTGCGGGTGCTTTCTTCGATGGCCTGACTGTTGGCGGCAATGCCCGCAGTGGAAGCTGCGATGGTTTCAGCGTTTTTGGCAATCGCGGCGGAGCTGTTTTCAACGGTCTTTAAATTGCCGGTGATGGCCTGTGTGCTGGTATTGACCGCTTGCGTGTTGGCAGTGATGGCGGCGGTACTTTCGACGACATTGGTGTCCAGCTTTTCAATTGTACCGCAGCCGGTTACAAGGAATCCAATACCGACGACAAAAATTGCCCATATTTTCATTTGCATCTCTTTCACTAATTCATTAGCAATTTATTTGACTAACCAAGCGTTTGAATTAACTTGAATTTTGAATTCATTTACATCGGTCACAATGATGGAAGCATTACCCCGATTATTTTTGTGAATAATGCAATCTATTTTAAATTCAGGAACGTTAATAATATACCTCCCATAGCTGAGGGGTACCGTGTAGACATTGGCTATTTTCGTGTAGATGCTATTGTCATCACCTATGATTCTGATTTCTGT
>JBHJNC010000208.1:0-15567 GCA_048497675.1 Gimesia maris | reverse complement strand
GTCAGAAAACTGTCGAAAGCGGCCTGTCATAGGCTTAAAGGAAATAACACAACTCTCATCATTTCTTAATGATTACAAAACATAAATCAGCGATACTCAAGCTGAGGGAAAGAAGAGTATAGAAAGGAAGAATACGCATGGAAACCACAGGAAATGCCGGAGCAACGCTCAGGTGGGAACAAACTGAAAATCTGATGCTGATATCGGCCTTGGGCCAGGAACCTTACCGCAGTCAGGCGCTGCAGGAACTTGAAAAGCGAAAACTTATTCCCAATCCGGATCTATTTACTGAGACGTTTATGACGAATTTAAGTGTTGCTTGTTAGAAGATGTTTTTTTGATCATAATGGCAGAGTCAGTGTAAATGTGCTGCCCTTGCCGGGAGTACTTTGCACCGAAACACTTCCTTTATGATACTGAGCGATATGTTTGACAATCGCCAGCCCCAATCCGGTACCGCCAAGTTGCCGGCTGCGGGCTTTATCCACCCGGAAAAAACGCTCAAAGATACGAGCCTGATGTTCGGCCGCGATGCCGCAGCCGAAATCCTGAACCCGGATCACCAGATTACCTTCTTCGGAGATTGCAGCCATACTGACCTGCCCGCCGGGGGAGCTGTATTTGACAGCGTTATCGGCCAAATTCAGTACAGCCTGGACCAGCAGCGAGGCATTGACTTTCGCCATTAAATCCGGCTGACAATCCAGATGAATCTGGACCTGCCGCTGAGCCGCTTTGTAACGGCACAATTCTACCGCTTCGCCCAAAACATCCTTAATACGGCATGATTCAAACGAGATATGAGCAACCTGGCCATCCTGCTCCAATTCACACAGCAGCAGCAGATCTTCGATGATGGAATTTAATCGCTCTGCCTGCCGCTCGATAATTCCCAAAAACCGCCTGGCATCTGCCGGAGAATCGATTGCTCCATCCTGCAGCGTTTCAACAAACCCCTGAATGGACGTAATCGGCGTTTTCAGCTCATGCGACACATTGGCCACAAAATCACGCCGTACCTGCTCAAGCTGATAGAGACGCGTAATATCATTCAGCACGATCAATGCTCCAATCAGCTCTGAATCATTTCCCAAAAGCGGAGAGGAACGAGCCTGCAGGAATACCTCTGTTTGGTTGGCCCCAAGCATCAAGATTGCCTCCTCGCCAGGTTGGGATGAATCGAGAGATTTCTGGATAAACTGCTGAAGGTGATTGTCACGGATCAATTCCCCCACCGAAAGACCACGGGTTTTGGTCGGATCCAGCTTGAGCATTTTCACGGCCGCAGTATTGAAAGTAAGACATCTGCCTTGTGTGTCAAACGCGATAAGCCCTTCCTGCATCGCCGCAAATATCGCCTGTTGTTCATGCTGGAATCGTCCGGCAGCTTGAATACGCTGATCCAGCTGCTCGGCCATCGTATTGAGAGTCCTGGCGATATCCGCAATTTCACTGCCGCCGGCTGCATCCAGACGATGTTTAAGATTGCCCTGGGCAAATTGCTCAGCGCCTTTCTGCAGCAGCGCCAAAGGCTGCGACCATTTCCACGCCAATCCTAAACTGACCAACGCCAGCCCCAGGACAATCAAGAGACTGTATTGAACGAAATGATGCCTTAACGAATGCAAGGTCTGCTCAATGGCAGTCAGCGGCACCGAGGTTCGCACCACGGCGACCACTTGATTTCTACAGAGGATCGGAACTGCAACATATATCATCCGCTGCTTGAGGGTTGCACTGGGACGACGTTCGGAATAGCCGACATTCCCGGCCAGCGCCTGCTGAACTTCGGGACGGTCAGCGTGATTATCCATCGAGGCAGGATCGGCATTTGATTCGCCAAGCACACGTCCGGTATTTTCAATCACGGTAATGCGCATCCCGACATCCTGCCCCATTTTTTTGCAGAGCCGGTCAATAAAAGCCAAGTCTGCCTTGTCGATCGGGTCACTGAGTATTTGTGCCGCCAGAAGGGCCCGATGCTCCAGCGTTTGGCGGGTTTGATCTGTAAAGAACTGGTCAACCAGAATTGAAACATTCCAATAAAATGCAACCAGTGCGAGCAAGGCAATCAGCACATACGAGGGAAATATCTGCCACAATAAGCGTTTTTTCATCGTTTGCTATCCAGTCGCAATACGGTCCACAGACCTAATCTTTCATCCGATAACCAACGCCGCGAACGGTTTCAATATATTTTCCCGACAAACCCAGCTTTTTGCGAAGGCTAACTATCTGCACATCCACCGAGCGGTCCGTAACAGGATAATCACTGCCGTGTACCGCATCCACAATCTGGTAGCGGGTAAAAACCCAGCCCGGACGTGCGGCCAGAAATCGCAGCAGGCCAAACTCTGTACTGGTCAAGATAACGGGCTTGCCTTTGACGGTAACTCGATGACGTCCGCTGTCAATCTCTATATCATGAATCCGCAATATCGTCTTATCTGGTATTTCCGCGGCCTGCTCGCGCCGCAATACCGCCCGAATCCGCGCCAGTAAGACACGAGGACTAAAGGGTTTGGTGATATAATCCGCCGCCCCCATTTCCAATCCGGCCACCACATCGGCTTCGGTTCCCTTGGCCGTTACCATAACAACTGGAATTGCACTGGTCTTGGGATCTTTTTTCAGCGACCGGCAGACCTCCAGCCCATCCATCCCCGGCAGCATCAGATCCAGCAAAATCAAGTTGGGTAATGTCGCGGATGCCTTGGCCAACCCCACAGTACCATTAGGCACAGCATCCGCAACATAACCATTCTTTCGAAGATTATAGCAAATCAGCTCCTGTACATCTTCTTCATCTTCAATAACCAGAATTTTTTCATCGGCCATATATTATCCTGTTTTTCAACTTCACCCTTTATTGTCAGGAAGTCTTGTTAGGATTTGATGAGGAAAATGTTAGGATTCTGTTACCCGGCAATACGGTTCAGTATTTCAATCCCCTGCTCGATCTTCGCGTCCGTCGTCGCGTAGCTGATTCGAAAATGAGTATCGCGTTCACTGAAAACATTACCCGGAATGACCAGAACATTGTTTTCTATCGCTTTCTGGACAAACGCTGTCGCGTTCGGATATTGAGCGGGAACCTTGACAAACAGATAAAACGCCCCGCCGGATTTGACAACCTCATATTTACCCGACAGCCCTTGAATCATCCGGTCGCGTTTTTTGCGGTAGGCGTTGACATACTCGGTCATATCAAAATCCATCGCCTCTGCAGCTGCGATCTGGAACGGCGTCGGGGCACAGACAAACGTGTATTGCTGAATCTGGATCATTTTGTCCATCAGCGGCTTGAGCTTTTCGGATGCTGCTGCATACCCCAGTCGCCAGCCGGTCATTGCATAGCTTTTGCTGTAGCCTTTCAGCACCAGCGTGCCGTCGTAATACGGCGCGATGCTCTCGCTGCGGCCGTCGTAGCAGAACTCCTCATAGATTTCATCGCTGAGCACCAATAGCCCGTGCTTTTGTGCAATTTTCGCAATCGCCTGCACCTCGGCATTGGTATAAACCATACCCGTTGGATTGGCCGGCGAATTGAGTATCAGCAGCTTGGTTTTATCAGTAATTGCCTTTTCGATTTTTTCAATCGGCAGTTTGAAATCAGGATAGCTATCCACGAAAACGCACTTGCCGCCGAGCATATTGATTAAATGCTTGTAAATCACAAAATACGGGTCGGACATAATCACCTCATCGCCCGGATTGACCGTCGCCATAAACGCCAGCTGCAATCCCCCGCTGACGCCGCTGGTCACAAAGGCCTGCGGATTCTGCCAGCCGTAATCTTTGGCGATTTTCTGTCTGATTTTATCCAGAAGTTTTTGCTCACCGGCCGTCTGGGAATAACGATTAAAACCGCCCTCAATAGCCCGAATGGCAGCTTTCTTAATCGGCTCCGGCACATCAAAATCCGGCTGTCCAATGGAAAAATTTACGGGGTCCTTAAGCTGAGCGGCCAGGGCAAATACTTTTCGTATACCGCTGGCGTCAATTTGCTTGGTTCTCTCGGCAAGATATTCTCTCATAATCTATCCTTGTATTAGTCCTTAACAGGCGCAGAAAAAACCCGTCCGCAATAATTCCTGTGATTTATTCCGGACGGGGCAAATCTCATCGGGCCGTATCCAAACGGTTCCTTTATTTCTTTGCAGCTGCCTTCGCGGCAGGTGCGGCGGCCTTCGCGGCAGCGGGTGCGGCAGCACCGGCTGCGGCCGCAGGAGCGGCAGCGGCTGCCTCAGCAGGTTTTTCTGCGCCTTTCTTACCGGCACCTGCTTTGCGGTGACCAACTTTCGGCAAACCTATAACCGAACGATTTTCTTCCCAGCGATCTTCCTGCTTTAATTTTTCAATCCGCTCGCCGCGGCTAAGCACATTGCGGTGTCTGGCCAGTGCACCTTTAACTCGTAATGAACGATCAATAGACATTGATTGATTCTCCTGAATATACTGATTTTATTTACTTATCTTTTTACCATAAACATCTTGAAAAGGCTTTGAGGCAAACCGCTCAAAACCCGCCGGCGCTTTATAGTTGGCGCCAAGCTGCTTAATCTTCTGTTTTAACTGATAACCCTCTGAACCGGGCTTATTTACAGTATCAAAACGCGATTGCGTAACAACATAATAATACGAACCATCCTGTATTATTTCCGTTGCAATGCCGTTGGCCTTAAAATAATCCTGAACCGGCAGCAAGTCATTCTTTTTTGTATAAGCGACAATCACTATCGCATTATCACCACTCGAAACAACCTTAGCTGTTTCAGGCTTTTTTTGCAGCTGGTTCTGAACCGCCTCAGGCAGCTGCGGTTTAGGCTGCTCAACCGGTTTTGCAGCTGCTGGCTGCTCAACTCGGGGCGAAGCAACCGGCTTCGGGGTTTCTACAAGCGGTTCAGCCGCTTTTTTAGGTGCCGTATAATCCCGTACCACCCGATCCCGATCAATAGGCTGCTCAAATTTAGTACTTTTCGGAGGTTCAATCACGACATCTGTTGTTTTGATTGCCTTGGCAATCAATGAAACTCCGACAACGATAACAAAAACAGTTGCCGCGACGATTCCAGCCCACTTCAAAAGGCTTTTATCGTTGAGCATTTCTCGAATCACAACCATAACCCGGGAAGGCTTTCGGGGCATTTTCAGGGTTTGCCCTTTTAGCACTACACGCGGCTTAGTCATCGGTTTCATGGCCGGACTAACCGGAACTGATGCCCCGCCACTTGGTTTCACTTGACTGGGCGAGGGCTTTAGATTTATCCTCGGCTCAGACTTCAGTTTTTGCTGGGGGATCGGCTGATTTTGAGGAGGACTATCAAGACCTTCCGCCTCTTTTTTTCGCCGTATCGCCTCATACAATGAAATTTTATTCATTTCACGAACCACTTAGGACCTCTATTTAGCCAGATACAAGAATCCATTCGCAACGCATTAAAGGCCGTCCAAGCATCCTTTGCCAAAATTGAATTGCTAAGTTACCCCATTTTTCATCAGATTTCAACACTAAAAAAATGAAAAAGGAAATTTTGCAGTGAATTTGTCCCTTGACAGACGGCGTCATTTCGGATAATTAAAAGCCCTTTAACGATTTTATCAAAACACTAACCTGAACAATCGGACAGGTTTTAGGGTTTGATTTTTCAGGCTATCGCGCACTCGTAAATTGCGATAAGGCCGCTATTAACATTGATAATAACGATATGTTGCAGGAGTTCAGATGCTTCCAACAAAGAAAAAGAGTCATTCTACAACCCGTTCACGCCGAGCACATAAGGCGTTAAAGCCGGTGAACTATTCACTGTGCAAAAAGTGCGGAGCCGCCAAGCTGCCGCATGCCGCTTGCAGTAAATGCGGATATGTTAACTCCGATATAACCCTGAAGCTGGATAAAGAGACTCAAGAGTAAACTATGCGAATTGCCATCGACGCGATGGGTGGGGATTACGCCCCCGGCGAGATTATTGCCGGCGCGCTGGAAGCAAAGGATTTGCTCGATCCGGGCAGTGAACTGGTTTTAGTCGGAGACGAAGAGGCGATTAAATCGCATCTGATACGTCTGAAGGCCAAGCCGGATACGTTTCGCATCTTCCATGCTCCAGAGGTCATCGGAATGGACGAGTCCCCCGTAGACGCCCTTCGCAAAAAACCAAAAAGTTCTATTGCGATCATGGCACGCCTGGCATCGCATAAGCAGGTTGACGCTGTCATTTCCGCCGGCAATACGGGAGCCTGTGTGGCCGCCAGTCAGCTGCGCATGCGAAACCTTGAAGGCATCGTCCGTCCGGGTATCGCTGTTGTGCTGCCAACCATACACGGACCGGTAACCCTCTGTGATGTCGGGGCCAATATCGCCTGTAAACCCATCCATATGTACCAATATGCCCTGATGGCCGGGGTCTATTCAAAACTGATGCTCGGGATCGATAATCCCCGCGTCGGCATTATGAATATCGGCGAAGAAGAGGCCAAAGGCACCGACCTGATCAAAAAGACACGCAGCTTAATCAAGTCCGACACCAACATGAATTTCGCAGGCAATATCGAAGGCCGCGACATTTTCGAAGGCAAGGCTGATGTCGTTATCTGTGAAGGCTTTGTCGGGAATGTTGTCTTGAAACTAACCGAAGGTGCGGTAGGAATGCTTTTTCAAGTCATTAAAGAAGAATTGATGAAACGAAACAAGCTGCTGGCACTGTGGTTCAAAACAGTCATCAAAAAAATTTATAAAAAATATGACTATCACGAATATGGCGGCGCTTTATTGTTAGGCATCAACGGCACTTCCATTATTTGTCACGGGTCAAGCAAGGCCCGCACTATCAAAAACGCTATTTTGGCGTGCAAAAAATTCTCTGAACAGAAAATCAACGAGCACATCCTTGAAGCTCTTGAAAAATCTACGGTAACAGCCAATGGTGAATAATCCAACAGTACAATCAACAGTGCCAACCTGCGCAGCAGTTGCAGGAACAGGCTCTTATGTCCCGGAAAAAGTGTTGACGAATGACGATTTTGCCAAGATGGTCGATACCAACGACGAGTGGATTACCACCCGTACCGGCATTAAGCAGCGCCGGGTCGCCTCGGACAAGGAAAGCACCGCTGCCTTGGCATCCGAAGCCGCTCGTCGGGCCCTGGCCGATGCCGATATGAAGCCCGAAGAGCTGGACCTGATTATTGTCGCTACCATCACGCCGGAAATGGTCTTTCCGTCCACAGCGTGTTTCGTTCAGGACAGCATTGGCGCCGTCAACGCCTGGGCGTTTGACCTGTCCGCCGCATGCAGCGGATTTGTCTACGCCCTGTCGATTGCCCAGCAGTTTATCGGCGCAGGCCGCTATCGCTCCGCGATGGTCATCGGCGCTGAAACCCTCACACGAATCACGGATTATACCGACCGCGGCAGCTGCATCTTGTTTGGCGATGGCGCTGGCGCAGTCATCCTCAAGGCCTCAAATAACAACTCCTCGATGGGTATTATGTACAGCACCGCCTTCTCCGATGGCGCCGGGTGGACCTCTCTGAATTGCAAAGCCTATGGCTCGCGCAATCCGGTCAGCAAACCGCTGCCTGACCCCAAGATGGCCTATATGTATATCAACGGCAAAGAAGTCTATCACACCGCCGTACGCCGCATCGTCGAACTGGTCAATGAGTGCCTTGAAAAATGCGATCTCGACATCAAGGACATCGCCCTGTTCATCCCGCATCAGATGAACGCCAGAATTATTGAATCTGTCGGCAAACGGCTCAGCTTCACCGACGATCAGATTTTTATTAATATTGATAAATACGGCAATACCTCGGCTGCTTCGATCCCTATCGCATTGGATGAGGCTCGTAAAACCGGCCGGCTAAAGAAGAAAGACATTGTATTGCTGGTGGCCTTTGGGGGCGGTCTGACCTGGGGTGCCAACGTTATTCAGTTGTAACTCTTTCGGCGGCATAAATAAAGGATTTTGATACACACATGAGTAAAATAGCTTTTTTATTTCCTGGACAGGGTGCCCAGCTTGTCGGTATGGGAGCGGACATTGTCGCGGCATACCCGAAAGCGGCAGAACTGTTCGACAAAGCCAATCAGATTGTCGGGTTTGACATCAAGTCCATCTGTTTTACTGGTCCCGAAGACAAACTCAACAGTACGGATTTTTCTCAGCCGGCCATCTTCGTCGTTTCTGCCGCCCTGCTTGAGCTGGTCGGCCAGATTGCCCCGGCCATCAAGCCGAATGTGACCGCCGGACTGTCGATGGGTGAATATACCGCCCTTTATGCCGCGGGACTGATGTCTTTTGAAGATGCCCTCAAACTGGTCTTAAAACGCGGCCAGGCCATGCAGGCCGCTGCCAACGCCTCCAAAGGCGGCATGGTCAGTCTGATTGGTCTGGACGACGCCAAGGTCCAGGATCTGTGCAATGAAGCCTCTCAGGGCAAATTGCTCAAACCCGCCAACTTTAACTGTCCCGGCCAAATCGTCATCAGCGGCGACATCGATGCCTGCAAACGGGCTGAAGGCCTTGCTGAAAAATACGGTGCAATGAAAGCCGTCCCCCTGGCGGTTGCCGGAGCATTCCATACCGATATGATGAAACCCGCCGCCGACGCCCTCGGTCAGGCACTGGCAGGCTGCCCGCTGAAAAATCCGACCCAAATTCAGGTCATTGCAAATATTACGGCGGATTACTACACCTCCGCCGATCAAATTCGCCAGGGATTAGTTCGCCAGCTGGTCGAACCGATTCTTTGGCAAAAGTGCGTCGAAAAGTTAATCGCCGACGGCGTGGACCAGTTTTATGAAATCGGCCCCAACCGGGTCTTGACCGGACTGATGAAACGTATTCACCGCAAGGCAAATATCATCAACGTCAGCGCTCTCGATTCGCTGGAAGCCTTGAAATCTTAAGTAGAGAATCAATTTGGAGAAGAATAGAATGACACAGCAACGTTTAGCAGTGGTTACCGGCGCTGCCCGCGGTATTGGGCGAGCCATTGTACTGGAACTCCTCAAACAGGGCCGCAAGGTCGCCGGGCTGGATTTAAACGCTGGCCAGCTTGAGGAATTAACCAAGGTCTGCAAAGAAGCGGGATATGATGTTATCACCCGATGCCTCGACATCACTCAAACCGACAAACTGACTCAGGTTTTAGAAGAACTCGCCGAGCAGAACGGCGGTATCGGCATCCTGGTCAACAACGCCGGCATTACCCGTGACAAACTGATGATCCAGATGGACGACGAAGATTTTGACCGTGTTATCAACGTCAATCTGAAAGCAGCCTTTGTCGCGACCCGCGTTGCCGCCCGCTCGATGGTCCGCAATAAATTCGGCCGCTTGGTTCACATCGCCTCCGTCGCCGGCGTGATGGGACAGGCTGGTTCAACCAACTATGCCGCAAGCAAGGCAGGTCTGGTTGGAATGAGCAAGTCGATTGCACGCGAAGTCGGCAAAAAGAACGTAACTTCCAACTGCATCGCCCCGGGCTTTATCATGACGGATATGACCGCGGTTCTGCACGAACAGGTCAAAGAAGCCGCCATGAACGTCATCCCCATGCGGAAATTCGGAACCCCCGAAGACGTCGCCCGCGCAGTCGCCTTCCTGGCCGACGACAACTCCGGCTACATCACCGGCCAAGTCCTGTGTATAGACGGCGGAATGGCGATGTAAAAGAGGTTTTTTTCTCTTGGTTTTAGCCAAACCAAAGCAGACAATAACCTCAAAAATTATCTGGATTTACCGGATAAAATGCGAGATTTCCGGTAAATAACTAAAGATTTTTGTCAGAAAAACATTGAAAACAGAGTACTGTGTCGGTATATTACGCCGGCTATATTAAGAGTATTGTAATAAACGGATTGTTAATTGATCTATGTAAAAATAGGAGAATAGCAAGTGAGCGAAAATCTGGATATCAAAACCGTAGAAAGCAAAGTGATCGAAATCGTCAGCGAACAGATGGGGGTCGATAAGGCCGAAATCTCCCGCGAGACTTCTTTTATTAACGATCTCAATGCAGATTCACTGGACACTGTGGAACTGGTCATGGAATTTGAGGATGCCTTTGATATGAGCATCCCGGATGAAGAAGCTGAAAAAATTCAGACCGTCGGCGCCGCAATTGATTATATCATGGAAGTCGCCAAGAAAAAAGGCAGCGAATAAGCAGGGTTACGAATGTCAAATCGTCGAGTTGTTATCACAGGCTTAGGCTGCGTAACGGCGTTAGGTGAAACTGCAGATGTGCTGTTTGACGCCGTTTGTAATTCCAAGAGCGGTATTTCGATTATCGAAAGCTTCGATACCTCCCAGTACCCCGTCAAATTCGGCGGCGAAGTCAAGAACTTCGTACCGGGTAATTATATCGATGTCCACGAAGCGAACCGTATGGATCGGTTTACTCAGATGGCGTTTGCCTCAGCCGTTACAGCCGTCAAAGACAGCGGTCTGGACTTCGAAAAAGAAGACAAGACACGCGTGTCTGTTATCGTCGGTACCGGCATAGGCGGTATCAAGGAGATCGAAGAACAGCACGTTCGTCTGCTCGAAAAAGGCCCCCGGCGGGTATCGCCCTTCTGCGTACCGAAATTAATGGGAAATGCCGCCAGCGGCTGCATTTCAATCAACTGGGGGTTACGCGGAACGAACTTCTGCGTAGTTACGGCATGTGCTTCGGGCAGCCACGCCATCGGCGAGGCTTTCTATAACATCCTTAATGACCGCAGTGATATTTCTATTACCGGCGGTTCAGAAGCAGCCCTTACACCCATCGGTATGGCTTCATTCTGTGCCTTAAAGTCGCTTAGCACTCGAAATGACCAGCCACAAAAAGCATCTCGTCCCTTCGATAAAGACCGCGATGGATTTGTCTTGTCGGAAGGTGCAGCCGTGTTGATCCTCGAAGAATATGAACACGCCAAGAAACGCGGCGCTAAAATCTACGCCGAATTGCTGGGCTATGGCGGCACTGGCGATGGACACCACATCACTGCCCCGCTGCCCGATGGCTCCGGCGGAGCAGAAGCGATGCGATTGGCACTCAAACAGGCCAAGCTCAATCCCAATCAGATCGACTATATCAACGCCCATGGAACCAGCACCCAGCTGAATGATGCAGCCGAAAGTACTGCTGTCAAATCGGTCTTTGGCACGCATGCCTACAAGCTGGCGGTAAGTTCTACAAAAAGCTGCGTAGGACATACCTTAGGAGCAAGTGGAGCCATTGAGCTGGCGGTTTGTGCCAAAACCATTGAAACCGGGATTATCCACCCCACCGCAAACCTGGAAACTGTCAGCGAAGATTGCGACCCCAAGATGGATTTTGTACCGGGTTCGGCCAGAAAAGCCAATGTACGGTATGTGCTGAGCAACTCGTTAGGATTTGGCGGACACAACTGTGCATTAATTATTGGAAAAATTTAACAAATGCTTGTTAGGAAATGTTTCTGTTTACAGAAACATTTTGCTTAAAAAAAAGATAACGCCCGTAAGATTACTGCTTATGGGCGTTTTTTTTTGCTATAAAGAGCCTTTTTTATAGACATCCGTAAATATACTGATTTTTTTGAAAAATAGACATAAAATACTTGCACACGTCCTTTAAAATCGCGTATAATACTTAGAGTTTTCTCCCCTCCGGAAGGGTCTGCCGCACGGCAGCCCTTCTTTTTTTGTTTCCACACAAAATAGGACTTTCTCTTGTTATTATAATATGAATATAATAGTTAATTCTTGATTATAAATATCTACAAAAGAATTAATGAGTAAAGGGGCTGCACTGAGAATTGATACTCAATGCGGATGAGAGGACTTGAACCTCCACGGGCGTTTCCACCCTCAGGCACCTGAAGCCTGCGCGTCTGCCAATTCCGCCACATCCGCTAAAGACGAATCAGTGTATCCATTTTACAGGTTTCGTCAAGCGTTTTTTGTTGAATTTTTGTGACAAGAAATTTTACCTATCCTCGACTTCTTTGGAGAGTTCAGCACTCCGCTGCACGGCCCGCTGAAGCGCAGCCCGGACAATTCCATCAATGCCGTGCTGTTGAAAGATGGAAATTGCTGCTTCCGTAGTTCCACGGGGTGATGTCACCTTCCGACGAAGCTCGGCCGGTTTTTCGCCTCGCTTATACGCCTCTTTGGCCAACAGACTCGCCCCGTATGCCGTTTGCAAAACAAGCTCCTCGGCTGTCTTTTCTGACAGTCCTAACTGCACCCCCGCCTTAATCATTTCTTCCATCAGCAGGAAATAATATGCCGGACCTGAACCGCTGACTGCGGTAACTGCATCAATCAGCTCTTCTTTATCAACAATCACCGCATTGCCGACCGCATCAAAAAGCTTGACCGCAAGTACCATCGACATCTTCGATGCATTGGCCGAAAATAACCCTGTTGCCCCCTGCCCGACCATCGCGGGCGTATTGGGCATCGCCCGGATAACCTGGCACTTCGGCAGCCGTTTCGACAGGTACGCCGCCGTGATTCCCGCCGCGATGGAGATAACAAGTGTTTTATTGTCCACTTTAGCTGCAATCTCATCCAGCAGAGCCTTCACGTTCTGCGGCTTAACGCAAATCATAAGCACTTCGGCATACTGAATAACATCTTCATTATTCAAGGTCGTTTTAATCTTATATTCACGAGCCATTGCGTCTAAGCGTTCCGGCCGAACATCCGAAGCGATGATATTCTCGCTTTGATAGAGCCCTGCCGCAAGAATGCCTTTAATAATGGCCTCCGCCATATTCCCGCTGCCAATAAATCCAATTGTACTCATTTCATCTCCAAATAGATAAATTCTAACCTGTCAGCAAATCAAACTGTTCCGGGCTAAGGCTGTGGCGAAGTTTTTGCAGCGCCTGCAGTTCAATCTGCCGGATACGTTCCTTGCTGAACCCAAGATCGTCGCCGATTTGCTTGAGCGTCTTGGGCTTTTTCTTAATCACGCCGGTATCCAGCGCAAAATGATTCAAGACCACATACTTTTCACGGTCATCTAACGTATTTTCAATCACCTGACGCAAATCCTGCCGTGCCTTTTCGACTACACCCGCATCAGCCAGTAATTCAGAACGCATATCATTACTAATGTCGGAAAAATCCGAAGCCGTGGTGCGATCAAGCCGGGCGGCCTCTTCGGGAATTTTGCGGGCGAAATCCTTGGCAATCACCCAACCGGCGAACGTACTGAATCGGTAGCCTCGGGTATAATCGAATTTTTCCACCGCCCGCATCATCGATACCGCACCTTCGCTGACCAGGTCGGATAACGCTGTGCCGGCTTTGAGATGCTTTCCGGCAATTCCAGCAACCAGCGGCATATTCATTTCCACCAGAATCTGCTTGATCTTTTCCGCTTCGGCAAGCAATGCTTCAATCTTTTTGAGCATCTTGATTTTGACCGGTTCTAACTTCAGAGTCAATCGCAAGGAGTCTGCCAGATATTTCAAATAATTATATCGTCTAAACAGCATCTGCTCCGCCGGCCGCGAGAGCACAGCGAGATTGCCTTTGACTTCAGACAAATCCAGCCGTTCCGACAAAATCTGCTGTTCGGCGTCTGGCCCCTCGAATTCGGGGCTGGGAATAAACTCAATTTTTTTCGCGATGATTTCTTTGCTCCACCTTTGGGCAATTGTCCGATGAATCGCTGCCGCCGTCCGGTGAAATTGCTTGGACAGATGGCTGATTTTGGAACCCTGACAATAGAGCCCGTAGATGGTTGCCGCTTCCTTGGTCGTCAGACGCTTCCGCGGGGGCGTCAAAACCGTTTTTGCAGAGACTTTTTGTTCATCGTCTGCCAGAATATATCGAATTGTCTCCCTGGCCCGCCCTGCCTGAAAGATAAGCCGTTGAATCACTTGATTTCGTGACAGGTGCGGATCATTTCTGGCTATCTGCTCAAATGCATCGACAATACCCTTTTTCTCCGCTTTTGTCAGCAGAGTAAACTGCTTTGCCTGCTTAATCAGCGAGGTATGCTTAGCCTGAAACTGTTCGACTGATGAGGCGGTAAAACCAATCCGCTTTTTCCCATCCGGAAAAAGATACGTTCGCCCCACCAACCCTCGTTTTTGCCATCGGCGAACGGTTTTGGCTGAAACGGAATACTGGGCTGCAATTTGGGCAATGGAAAAAACCGGCTCGGACTGCTGCTGGACCGGCGTTATCAGTGGACTGGTCGTCCGATTCAGCCAGACCCGCAAATCATCCAGAAGCTGCCGGCCGGAAATCGTCTGTCCGTACATATCCACGCGCGGACGCGAACCTGTCAGCCGAAACACCACAAAATCCATCGGGTATTCCTTGAACAGGTCCACTTGCAGCATCAGTTTCTCTGCGGCCTGAAGCACTTTTTGCTGCTGTTCTTTGGAAACCTGCTCCAAAGAGTCAAGCAGCGACCGCAAAACCGGGTTGGAAACCTGAATTTTCATACCCTTATTATCCAAAAATACGCGATAAAATCAAGCGCACAGCCAGAATCGAAAAGTCTGCGTTCTTTTTGCTTTGACAACCCCCTTTTTCGACTTATACTTTCCAATTAGGCATTTGGCTGCAAGCTCCCCAGAAAGTGAGGTTATTATGGTTCCCAGGAGTCATTTTGTTGGTTTTGTCATACTTTTTAGTGCCGTAGTTTTGTGCGGATGCAATAAGGTCTCAAAGTCCATTAGTGCCTTTCATTCCGCAGCTCCGCAGATTCAACTGGGTATGACCAAATCCCAGGTTCTGGCTATTCTGGAACCAACCCAGACGGAACTATCCCTCAAAGACCGCAAAGCCCCCGAGCAATATCGACAAGACGGCAAGCTGGTGGAGATTTATTTTTTCCTGTCCTACAGCAACTTTGATGAGGTTCGGACCGACGATGAATTTACGCCGTATATTTTTCACGACGGACTGCTGCAGGCCATCGGCTGGACAGCAATTGGCGGCCCTAAGACCCAGGGGACTCCTCGGCCAGTTCAAAATATCACCATAATACGATAAGTTGTGTAACACGGGTTAAGCACGTCTTGCAATCGCAAAAGAGGATGAGTCTGCGTTTTCTTGTCTTATCAGATTTTTTAAAAAAATGCAATAAAAGTACTTGCTCATCGTCTTGCTGTATGAACACAAGGTTCAATAAAGCTGGAGCAAGAAATGAATATTATCAGACTTATTCGGATTGCCGGAGTTATACTTTTTGCTTATTCAACCGCTATTTTTGCTTCGGTAAAGGAAATCGACAGCCCGGTATCGGTCAATATCATCCTCGGCAGGCCGACCGATCATACAGTCACGGTTAGCGCCCTGTTCAGCGAGGTCGTTCAGGTGCGCGTTGACTACGGCACCGCACCGCTCGACCTGGCCCAAAGCACGGCCACCCTGACCAGTGCGCCGGAAACGCCTGTCGTGGTGGACTTGCCGTCGCTCCAGCCGGACACCCGCTATTATTATCGGGCGGCCTATAAAAGGCCGAACCAGCCAAATTTCCAATTTGGGGAAACGCACAGTTTCCATACGCAGCGGGCTGCGGGAGAAGGTTTCACGTTCGTGATTGAAGCCGACGAGCATTTGT
>JBHJNC010000207.1:0-3493 GCA_048497675.1 Gimesia maris | reverse complement strand
GGCACCATCAGCCCCGCCGAAAGCCCCATCATCACCCAGCCCCAGATATCATTGATGCTTTCAACCGCATACGCCATCGTTAGAGCAACTATGACCTGCAGAACACTGAACACATAGCTCAGATAAATCAGCTCCTTATTGGAAGCTTTAGGACGTATATAGCCCTGATAAAGGTCTTTGGTGAGAAAACCCGTTGTCATATTGATAATCGAATTAAAGGTCGACATCGCCGCAGCAAGCAATGCAACAATGATAAGACCTCGCACACCCAAAGGAATGTTAAACAGCAGCACTGCCGGCAAAATCATTTCAGGGTTCACTGTCCCTTTGGCGCTGAGCATACTCAGTTTCGCCGCCCATTGGTCTCCCAGCAGCCCCTTGAGAGAGTCCACAAGTTCAGGAGGGTACGCCGATGGATTATTCCCGATTCCGGCGACAACCTCAGCCCACTGATTGCCGTTGATAGGCCCCAAATGCTGACGGATAAGCTCCGCCGCTGAGCTTAAAACACTTTGATCGGGAAAAATATCTTTGACCAGGAATATCCCCAAAACCGCAAATCCCAGCATCAGCGGCCAACGGAGCATCATCATCCAGCCGCACATAAAACTCAGCAGGCCGCAATCGCGGTCGCTGCGGGCGCCGAAGTACTTCGGATCCGCTCCGACACTCATACCCTGAACAACAGACTTAAAGAGATAAAACCCGCCCACAACCCATAACAGGCTGTAGTTTTCATACCCTTTCGGCATGTTCGTTTGCCATCTGGGCACGGTAGTAATCCATTCGGCATTTCCCGTTACCGCCTGTGCCGCAGCCGCAAGGTCCTGCCCCGAAATCTTCATTGCAACCATCACCACAATGAATATCACCGCAACCCAGATGCACAGCGACTGAAAAACGTCGGTCACCACCACCCCGTAAAATCCTGATTCCAGCGTATAAATCGTGGTGATAACCAGCATAATAATCGAACAGGTCAGTGGGGAAAACGGCAGGAACATCGACAAAAACAACCCGGCCCCGACAAACGAATACGCCAGCAGCCCCAGCGAAAATATCACCGTCGAGACCACCGAAGCCAGACGAGCAAAATGCCCCCAGACATCACTTCCAAAACGGTAAATCATCCATTCGGCTCCCGTCATCACGCCGCTGCGGCGGTGCCACTTACCCGTAAACAGCATCAACGCAACCAGCCCAAGACAGGCCCCTCCCCGAAACTCAATATACAGTCCGCGGGGCCCCAGAAGGTAGAGGAAGGAAACAATAACCATCGTGCCGGTCATATCCAGCCAGGCCGCCATATTGGATATCCCCAGCGCCCACCACGGCATTTTCCGGCCTGCCAAAAAGTAATCATCCAGGCTGGCAGAGGCACGTTTCTTCAGAACCCGGCCAATCCCTATCAGAATAAGGAAATATAAGCCAATCACGATGCAGTCAATAACATTTAGATTCATCGAATAGCTATCCTTTCACGCTCTGGAAAAGTTGACAATACAACATTGCTCCAAGAACAAAAACCTGTAAACCCACATACTATCCCGATTAAATCCAAAGTGTCAATTGAAATTTACGGAGACCACAAAATGCCTCAGCTCCTGAATTGGTAACACAATTCCCTGCGGACATAGAAATGCACTCAACCGCCGCCGAATTAGCCTGCTTTGCCCATTCTCACTTTTGCACAATATCAATAAAAAGCGGAAATCGGCGATTCAATCAACTGCTTTAAGTCACTCAAGAATCTGGCTCCGACCGCTCCGTCAATTACCCTGTGATCGCAGCCTAAGGTCATATTCATCATCGACGCGGCCGCAACATTCCCTTTTTCATCGAACACCGGGACTTTCCGGATTCGCCCAACCGCAAGAATCGCCGACTCCGGCGGATTGATAATCGCCGTAAATTCATCCACGCCAAAAGACCCGAGATTGCTTATCGTAAATGTCGCATTGCCGTAATGTTCTTTCTTCAGCTTGCCCGCCTTTGCAAGACCAATAAGCTCCGTCAGTTCCGCCTCAATCGCCATAATTCCCTTATTGGCGCAGTCTCTAACCGCAGGCACAATCAGCCCATCCTCAAGTGCTACCGCCAACCCGATATCAATCCTGCCATGGCGGATGATTCTGTCCCCCGCCCACGATGAATTGACAACAGGATGATGTTTTAATGTCTCAGCGGTCAGCTTAATCAAAAACGCGTTGATGGAAATCGTCCTGGCCGGATCGAGATTGAGCTTCTGCCGCGTCCGAACCAGTTCCCCGGCATCCACCGCAACCTTCAGATAAAAATGCGGAGCCGAGAACATCGACTCACTGAGCCGCTGGGCAATAATTTTTCGTTTGCCCGCAACTGGAATTTCCTCATCTTTCAGAACCGCCTCCGCAACCGCGGCCTTTGAAATAACCGCCGCGGGCTTGCGGCCGGCCGCTATTGCCTGCTCAACATCACGCAGAACAACTCGCCCGCCCGGCCCGGTCCCTGTCAGCAAATGGATATTGAGCCCATGCTGCGAGGCAATTTTCCGCGCCAGCGGACTCGACTTTATCTGCTCTGTACCGCCTGTCTCCACTGCTTGCACAGAGACGCTTTCTTTGAGTTTCTCCGGCTCGGCAGGTTTAGCAACGCCTGCCAGCCCGGCTTTTACCGGCATAGCCGCAGCGGGCTTGCCTGCCGGGATTTCGGCCGCATGTTCACCTTCTTGGCCAATGATGGCAATGCAATCACCAATCGCCGCCTGCCCGTTTTCGGGCACAACAATCTTTTGCAGCACCCCCTCGGCCTGCGATTCATATTCCATCGTCGCCTTATCCGTCTCAACCTCACAAATCACTTCGCCGGATTTGACTTTATCGCCGACTTTCTTGAGCCACTTGGTAATCACCCCTTTTTCCATCGTCGGTGAAAGCGCAAGCATCAATATTTGTTCTGCCATACTGCACTCCTCAATTCAGATAAAGCACTTTTTCCACAGCAGCCATGATTTTTTCGACACTTGGCTGCGCCGCCAGTTCAAGGCGATGATTATACGGCATCGGAATATCCTCGCTGCTGACCAATTCCACTTGTGCGTCGAGCATATCGAAGCAACGGTTCGACACAAGCCATCCTATATGACTGCCCACGCTTGCAAACGGCCACGACTCATCAACCACAATACACCTGCCGGTTTTGCTGACCGATTCAACAATCGCCTTCTCATCCAGCGGCCTTAGCGTACGCAAATCCACCACCTCCGCATTAATCCCGTCAATCTCCAGCTCTTTAGCCGCCTTCATCACTGTATGCAGCACCTTGCCGAACGTGATTATCGTCAGGTCATTCCCGGCCCGCTTGATATCCGCCACGCCGATCGGCAGCAGATAGTCTTCTCTCGGCACATCGCCTTCGGTCCCATACAGCAATTCGGCCTCCATAAACACAACCGGGTTATCATCCCGTATCGCCGACTTCAGCAACCCCTTAGCATCATACGGCGTGGCCGGCG
>JBHJNC010000206.1:0-6294 GCA_048497675.1 Gimesia maris | reverse complement strand
GCTGGCGGAAGATTCGGCGCTGCGGTTTGTGTTTGATGAGCAGGCTTGGGGTTCGACGATTACGCTAGATTCGGGGATCGTGTTGGATTTGGGGGGTATTTTGAATTTGGATTTTGCGGCCGGGGAGGATGCGGCGGGGCTGGTGGGAAAGACGTTCGATTTATTTAACTGGAATGGGATGCTGGCCGGCGGGGACGGCTTTGATCAGGTGGTGTCGCGGGCGGGGTATCAGTGGGATTTGAGTCAGCTTTATACGACGGGGGAGGTGACGCTGATGAGTATTCCGGAGCCGGCGACGATGGCGCTGCTGGCCTTAGGCGGGATACTGTTACGGCAAAGAATAAAAAAGTGAGTCGTGAATAGGGGAGCGGAAGAAAATCCTAAATACGAAGCACTAAATTATAAACAAATACAAAATCCAAATGATTAAAATAAGAAACCAATGTGCTCTGTAGAAAAGCTCAATTTTTGTGTCGCCCCGCTGGGGCTTGGTGTGGGTGAGGGTTACTCTTCCGTGGGTTGACACCCACGGCTATTTTGGTATGACCCCTTCGGGGTCTTTAAACAATACGTTTTCTACAGAGCAAAACCAATGCTGAAAGATTTTTTTGTTTTGATGCACCCACAAGCTGCGCTTGAGGGTGGCACCCGGGGAAGCATATCTCAGGTGTGAAATTTGAGATTTCAGAAAACACATAAGTTTGCCCCAACTCCGAACCCAAACTTATTACCAAACGAACCCATTTTCAAGGTAGCCGAAGCTTCCAGTTTCGGGTCAACTTCCACCGCCTTCGGCGATTCCTCAAATTTGATTTTTGCCCTTTGATTTTTGATATTTCTACAAAACCGAACCAAATTCCGATTTGATGCATATTATAAGGATATTTTTTTGGAATTATTTGACGATGAACGCGATAGGCAATAGAATCATGCAATACAATAATTCAAAATGGCATTTTAATACAAGGCAAAAAAAAGAAGTGCTTGCAATTAATAGAGTTATATTAATAACTGGGGTGTTGTTCTGCGGCCTGGCGTTTTGTGCCTTGGGGCAAACGGATGCTTCCGCGGATTCGGCGGCTCAGGCAGTCAAACCTGCTATTGAGGACGAGGCGACGCGTCAATTGCGTATTTACAGTGATGCTTTAACGCACGGCGTCAGTGAAAGCATCCGTCTGGATGCTGCGATGGGGCTTTTAATCCGCAAGGATCAGGCCTCACGCGTCATTTTGCTGGAAGCCCTGACTTTGACCGATAATATCCCGGCCGCCAGTGCTGTCTGTCAGGCTTTGATCAAGGGGCGAAGTTTGGGTTCCGCGGTCGGTTCAATTGATTCGTTTCTGGAGCCCCTGATTGCAGTGCTTAAAAGTCCAGATGCGGCCTTGTCGCGGCTGGCCGCCGAGGCGTTGTTGGCGTTCCCGTTTGACAAGATTGCATCGCCCATTGAGGAAATGATCAAAAACCCCAAAACCGACAAGCAGTCACGTCTGAATGTGATTTATGCCCTCCAGATTCGCCCTGAGCCGGAGGCTTTGCAGGTTTTGGTTAATTTGCTGGATGATGCGGATACGGAAATTGTCCGGGCGGCGGAGTTGGCCCTGCAAGAGTCTTTTGGTACACCCATCGGAACCGGCAAAAAGGTGTGGGTAAAAGTCCTTAATGAGTTGAATCAGAAGAAACCCGCCGAGATTAACCGAGAGCGTTTGCTGCGTCAGGAAAACCGGCTTCGTGCCGTCCAGGCCGAACGCGACCAGTGGGAAAAGCTCTATCTGGAGTCTTTGGATAAAGAATTTGAATTATTGGATGCCGCCGCAAGGTCAGCGTATCTGCAGGAAAAATTAGCTTCGGATCTGCCTGAAATACGTCTTTGGGCACTGGATAAAGTCCAGCGGGTTACAGCAGAATCGGCCAATGTCTTCAGGGACAAGCTGCTTGCCTTATTATCAGATGAGAGCAGAGAGGTCCGGTTGGCGGCGGCTAAGACGCTTAGCACGATGAGCGCTCTTAATCCTGCGGAAAGTCTTTTGCAGCAGTACAAGCTGGAGAATGACCCCCAGGTGGGATTGGCGATTTTTGAGGCTCTCGGCGAGGCGTGTTTCTTTGCTTTTTCGCCGGGGTCCAAGATTACATTGCCTGTAGAAATCAAGACTAAGGCTCTTGAGATTGCCGACAGCTATGCGTCCAAAGAAGACCCGGAAATGGCAAAAAAAGGGGCTGAAGTTCTGCGGAAACTGCTTGAGCTTAATGGGCTTACGCAAAAGGAAACCGAACATTACCTTCAGACTATTTTAGATCGATATAATCTGGAGACTCGCCAGAAAGGTCCGATTCGAGGCGATCTGCTGACCGTGATGGCTCGTCTTTGCGGGCAGGGCAACAGTCACGATATCGCGGTTGCGCTTTACAGGCAAGTCTTTGAGTCCGTTTTGCAGACTTCGGATGACAACAATATCGTTCGTCAGGCCGCGGCGATTGGTATGGTTAATGTGGATAAAACGGCGGCCCTGCAGCTGTTTAGACAGATTGGTCTGCAGAATGATTCCAGCCTTGCGGTATTGCAGGTATTCATTGATTTGGCCGGCCAGAGCGGAACCACAGAAGACCTCGAATGGCTGTTTGGGCGGTTTTCCGCCAACGGTCAAAGCGACCAAATCTGGGATGCGATGCTGGATATCCTGAAACGGCAGGATGCGGCGGTCGTTGCTTCCTGGGCGATGCGGCTGGAACAAAATCCGGCTCTGCCCGATGCCTACCGCGAACTGTTGTCGCTGGCTGAGCAAAAAGCCGAGGTTCAGAAAGATATTCCGATGCTTTGTGATCTGCAGTCCCGGCTGCTGCGCATGGCCGCGGATAAGAAAAGCTATGAACAGGTTGCGGTTTATCGGGAAAAGCTGGAAAAGCTGGACCGCACCAACCCTGCGGTTCAACAGGCCCTAAGGCAGTCCGACAGTCAGGCACTGGAGGCGTATCTTCAGCTTCGCAAGTTTCCTCTGGCGGCTCAGGTGATTGGCAACCTTTTAAGGGAAAATAAAATATCTGAAACATCTTTAATTCTGGATGTCATCTCGGTTTTTATGACCTCTGAAAAATCACTATTAGAAGATAAACGTTCTCTTTTAAAGGCATTGTCGGAATTACCGGTCAATAATGACCAGATGTGGTGGAATGAAAATATCGAGCGATGGAGAAGCTTCGAGGTTGTTCAGACGGTTAGCGATTCCAATACTGTTAAGCCTGAAATTCTAAATTAGGTTATAAATAATCTTTAAATAGGTGAAAAAATTTAAAAAAAATTAATTTTTTCCCATTTTTCTATTTGCAGTCTTGCCCTGACCTCTATATACTCTTTCCTTTACAAATGAAACGTAACAGAGAGTCCCTGTCTCTATAAGTCGGAAGCGGATGAAAGCAGTGGTGTCTCTGTAGGTATCAGGGAAGCGTTTTCTGTGCTGAAAAGGGATTTTGGTGTAGGATATCGCCGACCAAGACTGCTGCTGTAGCTCAGTCGGTAGAGCGCGTCCTTGGTAAGGACGAGGTCATGAGTTCAAATCTCATCAGCAGCTGATTGTGAGTCATCGCGGCAAGTGTGAGCGTTCCAGCGTAGGAATGCCGGGCTGGTCAGCGATAAAATAAAACGAACTAATAGGAACTATTAACGAAACCCAAAGAATATCTGGAGGTTACTGAAACATGGCTAAAGATGTTTTTGTACGCAAAAAACCGCACGTCAACGTCGGCACGATTGGTCACGTTGACCATGGCAAAACGACCTTGACGGCTGCGATTACCAAAGTAGCAAGCTTGATGGGTTTGTCGAAGTTCAAATCTTATGATGATATTGCTAAGGCGTCTGAATCTCAGGGCCGTCGCGACGACTCTAAGATTCTGACGATCGCAACCGCCCACGTCGAGTATGAATCCGATGCTCGTCACTATGCCCACGTTGACTGCCCCGGTCACGCGGACTATGTTAAGAACATGATTACCGGCGCCGCCCAGATGGACGGTGCGATTCTGGTTATCAGCGCCTATGACGGCCCGATGCCTCAGACCCGCGAGCACATCCTGCTTGCCCGTCAGGTTAACGTGCCGAAAATCGTGGTCTTCCTGAACAAGGTTGACCTGGTTGACGATCCGGAACTGCTGGATCTGGTCGAAATGGAAGTTCGCGACCTGCTGAGCAAGTACAACTTCCCGGGCGACGAAACCCCGATTATCCGTGGTTCTGCGGTTGCCGCGATGAAGGCCGATAAAGCCGATGATCCGGCTTGCGAGCCTCTTAAGCAGCTGTTGAAGGCCCTGGATGACTATGTTCCAGTTCCGGAACGTGAAGTCGATAAGCCGTTCCTGATGCCCATCGAAGACGTGTTCAGCATCAAAGGCCGCGGTACCGTCGGTACCGGCCGTATTGAACGCGGTATGGTCAAGGTCGGCGATGAAATCGAAATCATCGGTCTGGTTGAAGATACCCGCAAGAGCGTCGTGACCGGCGTTGAAATGTTTAATAAGACACTGAATGAAGGTCAGGCCGGCGATAACGTTGGTGTTCTGCTTCGCGGTGTTGAAAAGAAAGACCTGGAACGCGGTATGGTTCTTGCCAAACCCGGTTCGATTACCCCGCACACCAAGTTCATCGGCGAAGTGTACGTGCTGACGAAGGAAGAAGGCGGTCGTCATACCCCGTTCTTCCCGGGCTATCGTCCCCAGTTCTTCTTCCGTACCACCGACGTGACCGGTTCGATTACCGCGATCCGCAGCCGTGAAGGCAAAGCCGCGGAAATGTGTATGCCGGGCGACAACATCGAAATGGAAGTGGAAATCGGTTCCAAGATCGCGATGGAAGAAGGTCTTCGCTTCGCGATTCGTGAAGGCGGCAGAACCGTCGGCGCCGGTGTTGTAACAAAGATTATCGCATAAGCAGATAAAGATTAGAGATGGGACGTCGCTGCGGCGGCGTCCCTTTTTGTCCTTTCCGCTGCCCATGACGCGGGGAGGATGTTTGGTTTTAGAGAGGCAAAGCGTATGGCGAAACAGCAAAAAAGAGAATATGTGTGGCTGGAATGCAAGGATTGCGGCGACCGGAACTACCGTACCCCGGTCAACGTGCAGGGCGGCACACCGAAGATTGAGTTGAAGAAGTTCTGCAAGCGCGAGCGGAAGCGTACGGTTCATAAGATTCGCAGGAAATAACAGCCCTGCGGGTCTGATTTGCCGAGCGCAAAGCCAGCACCCCCAATAGCGGACTGGCGTATCAAGCGGCAAATCCGAATCTGCGGCGGCGATAGGTCAGTAGCTCAATTGGCAGAGCGGCGGTCTCCAAAACCGCAGGTTGGGGGTTCGACTCCCTCCTGACCTGGTGTGTTGAAGCGTGATGGAATGACGGCAACAACGAACGCAAGGTTTAGGCTAACGTAAAATTATAAGGCTTAAGGATAGCGATGAATCTAAATATTTATAAACGGGGACAGGCGAAAAATACCCGTCTTTGGACGGCGATAGCAGCATTTGTTGTCTGCGCTTACGGCTGTTATGTGCTGCATTTGAAGCTGCAGGCGATGGGCAATATTTGGGTTGAAACACTGGTTCCTTTTGGATTGTGCGTTGTTCTGGCCGGGGTGATTGCCTGGGTAATGAATAAGCCTTCCTTTGCCGATTTTCTGATTTCTTCCGAAGGCGAGATTAAAAAGGTCAGCTGGTCAACCCGCAAGGAAATCGTTGCATCGACGACGGTTGTGATGGTTACCATGATTTTGATTGCCCTGATGCTCGCGGCGGTTGATTACCTGTTTATTTTCGTATTTATCAAAATTGGTCTGTTGCCGAACTAATCGCTAAGGATTGCTTATATATGTACTGGTATGTATTACGTGTTGCATCCAATCGAGAAGAACAAGTGCGCGATACGCTGGCCCGCAAGATGGAAGTCGAAGGGGTCAAGAGTGTCGGGCGTATCATTGTTCCCAGCGAGCAGATTAAGCGTATCCGTGCCGGCAAACAGCGTGTCTTGAAACGCAAGCTGTATCCGGGCTATGTGTTTATGGAGCTGGAGCCGAAAGAAGACGGCAAGATTCCGGATGATGTGTGGTATATCATCAAGGAAACCAGCGGAGTCGGTGATTTCATCGGTACTGAAGGTGTTCCGACGCCGATGCGTGATACCGATGTGGCCAAGATGCTCAAAGAAGCCGAAAAACCCGAAGATACACCGAATATCAAGGTGGAATTCGCCAAGGGGGATGTGGTTAAAATCCGCGAAGGCGCATTTGAGAATTTTGAAGGCGCAGTTGATTCGAT
>JBHJNC010000205.1:0-8252 GCA_048497675.1 Gimesia maris | reverse complement strand
TTACCAATCGCTTCAAACCTCATCGCCTGCAATTAAGGCGCGAGGTCTGTTTGACGGCGGGTTTGTCGAACAACTGGATTCGCAGGGCGGTAAAAGCAACAAATACTATGTGTTCGCATTCAACAAAGACGGCGAGCCTTATTCCGATTACAACCGCAAGGATGTGCTGCGGCCGGAAGATTTTCAGGCGACGCTCGACTTTGCCGAGCGTAAGATTCGCGAATTGATTAAGCGGCTGGTTTCCGGCGATATTCGCGCCTTTCCGTACCGGCTTGGCAAACAAAGCCCGTGTGAGCGGTGCGACTATCGTCCGGTCTGCAAATTCGACTGGCAGATGAATGAGTACAATATAATGCAAAAGCTCGACAAAGACCAGACCCTGGCGCAGATTCGGCAGGTGTCCCAATGAGTCAGCCGAAATGGACCACAGCCCAAAAGCGTGCCATTGACACCATCGGACGCGATGTTCTGGTTGCTGCCTCCGCCGGTACGGGCAAAACCGCCGTGCTGAGCCAGCGGTGTGTGGAGCGCATCTGTGACCCCAAATGCCCGGCAGATGTGGACCAACTGCTGGTGCTGACCTTTACCGAAGCGGCCGCCGAGGAAATGAAAACACGCATTGCCCGCCGGCTTACGGAAATCTCCCGACAGCGTCCCACCGACGGTCGGCTGCGCAGGCAATTGACCCGTCTTGAGGCGGCGTACATCGGGACGATTCACTCATTCTGCAAGCGGATTTTGACCGAGCATTTTTATCTTGCCGACCTGGACCCGCGGTTCGGCATCCTCGACCCAGACCAGCGCAGGCTGATCCGGGCGGAGGTTTTGACTGCGGTATTGGAGGATGCCTGGTCAGATCCGACGATGGCCAGGGCGATGGATTCGCTGCTCAATGGCCGCAATCTGCGCGGCGGCTCATCGGATTTTACGGAACTCATTCCGCGACTGTCGGATTTTCTCGACAGTGTGCCGGATCGCGAGCAATTCTACCAAAGTGCCGAAAACGCTTCCGCAGATAGGTTGGCGGAGCTGGAATCTGCGTATTTGGCCGAGCAGCTCGGCGTCATTAAAGAAATGCTGCAGTATGCCGCTCGATTGGATCAGCGGGTAACCCAGAGCCGTTATTTGACAGATTACATTCGTGGTATTTTGGCGACGGCCGACGACTGTCTTGGCCTGCTGAATGCCCGCAAGCTTTCTGTCTGTGCCGGTCAACTGCGGGACTGGAAATGGCCATCCGAGAGAATGCCGTCGTTGAATAAAAAACTGGGCGCCGACGAGGATCAGGCAAAAAATATCAAGAAAATTGTAGATAGCGCAAAAAAGAAAATAGATTCGCTCAGAGACCTCTGTTTTCTTTATCCGGATTATCTAAACCGTATCGCATCGGCGAACACGGCACAAACCCGAACCATGCTGACACTGCTCAAGCGGTTTGACCAGGCGTATGCCGAGGCGAAGCATCAGCTCAATGTTCTGGATTTCGCCGACCTTGAACATCGCCTGCTTAAGATGCTGCAAATGCATCCCGATGCTGCCCAGCGTCTGCGTGAGCGGTTTGCGTATGTGTTTATCGATGAATATCAGGATGTCAATGAAGTGCAGTATGCAATCTTAAAGCAGGTCTGCCGAAGCGATAGCCTGTTTGTTGTCGGCGATGTCAAGCAGAGCATTTACGCATTCCGTCAAAGCCGGCCGGATATTTTTCTGCGTCGGCTGTCGGAAGCTGCCGACCAGCCCGACAGCAAAGGCACGCCGCTGCGGATTGATATGAATGACAATTTCCGCTCACGGCAGGAGATTCTGGCGTTTATCAACCGTGTTTTTGCGCGGATGATGACTGCGACGGTCGCCGGGATGGACTACGACCGCCGCGCCGAATTGATTGCCGGATTGAATACTTATCCGCCTCTTGGGGGCGATACGCCGTTGTCGCGCAAGGCGGTCGAATGTTATTTACTTGACCAGGAAGAGGCGGAAGAAGACAACAGCGATACAGAGCAAAACTCGGACGATGTGGCCTTTGACGCGATTACGCCCTCGCTGCGGCAGGCGGCATTTATCGCCCGACGAATTCGTCACATCGTCGGCGCTGATACGGGTACACCTGAATTTGATGTCATGGATAAGCATACCGGCAAAATGCGGCCTGTTGAGTATCGCGATATTGTGGTTTTAATGCGGGCGTTGTCGCACCGCGCCGCCGAATATGTTGAGATGCTGCGTCTGGCCGGCGTTCCGGTCAGTTCCCAAAGTCAGTGCGGGTATTTTGCCGCCACTGAAGTAACCGATTTCCTTTCGCTGCTGAAAACACTGGATAATCCCCTGCGGGACATTGACCTTGCCGCCGTGCTTCGCAGTGCAATGTTCGGTTTTAGCGATTCGCATTTAACGGCGATACGTCTTGCCGCCGACAAAGATTCTGGCGTAAGGTGTTTCTATGATGCGGCTGTTCAGTATGCCCATTCCGGCGACAATCCCGAATACCGTCAAAAAACCGCGGATGCCCTGGCGGCATTAAAGGGCTGGCGGGACGATGCCCAGCACAAGCCGCTGTCGGATTTGATTCAGCAGATTTTGGATGCCACCGGTTTTGTTGCGTTTGTTTCGGCTTTGCCCAACGGTCCCCAGCGGCGAGCCAATCTGCTGAAGCTCTATGACCGGGCGATTCAATTTGAGTCGTTTGTCGGCGCCGCCGAGGCGGTCAATCTGTCAGCTTTTGTTGAGTTCGTTGAAAAGCTGCGCGAGCAGGAAACCGACTGGGCGCCGGCTCAGCCGGACAACTTCGCCGAAAACGCCGTAACCGTCATGAGCGTTCATAAGAGCAAAGGACTTGAGTATCCGGTTGTCTTTCTGGCGGAATTGAATCGCCATTTCCGCAGCGCCGATTCGAACGGAGCCTGCCAGATTGATTCGCAGATGCTCGGCCTGGAATTGCTCGATCCCGACACCGGACAGAAATGTCCCACGCCTGCTCAGCAATTGATTCGGCTCAGCAAGCAGCGTCCGGCTATCGCCGAAGAAATGCGAATTCTCTATGTCGCGATGACCCGCGCCCGCGACCGGCTGATTCTTGTTGGCTCGCAGAAGTCTGAAAAATGCCTTGCCTTAGTCCGCCGCACAGAGACATCCATTCCCGGCTTTGAATTGCTTGGCGCCAAAAGTCATCTGGATTGGCTGCTGCTGGCGATATCCGATACGCAGACGATAGGCGAATTATTTGCTCCGGATTATGATGGGCGATATGCCGAAGACAACTTGTATGTCGCATCGCGCATCTCAAAAGCGGAATTGGATACGTTGGCCAATGATATTCAGCAGCGCAAACGCCGGCGTGAGCAATCGCCTGCTCCGATTTCCGATCAGGACATTACCCCGCAGACACGCCAGTGGTTTGATTCGCTGCAGCGTGATTTGATGTGGAACTATGACTATGCACCAATGACGACGCTGCCGGCCAAGTTTTCCGTCAGCGCCCTAAGCCATCGGGATGATGAGTTTGCGAAAACGCCGCTGGAATGCAGCTTTTCTTACAAGCCGTCATCGAATGGTTCTGCAGGCGATGCCCTACAGCTGGGCAGTGCGGTCCATCTGGTCTTTCAGCATCTGCCGCTGTCGGCATCCATCGATGCCGCAGCCGTCGAAAAGACGATTTCCCGCTTGGTCGGCGAAAATCGACTGGCCGCCGATATTGCCAACCAGATTAATCCGCTCGACATACTCCACTTTTTTGACACCGAACCCGGCCAATTGGCCATCCGCAATGCGTCTAAAGTCTATCGCGAATGGCCCTTTACGATTGCCCTGGATGTTTCAAATCTGGATTTAACCTGTCCCGGCGAATCGGTCGTGGTTCAGGGTATAATAGATATGATCATCCCGACAGACGACGGGTTGGTAATCGTTGACTTTAAGACCGATAAAATCCGCGAAAATGAAATCGCAGAAAGAGCCGCCCGCTATACTACCCAGCTTGCCCTGTATGCTCAGGCCGCCGCAAAAATTTTGAATGCCCCGGCTGCCGGCTCATACCTTTATTTCCTGCATCCCAAATCAGCCTATCCGGTCAAAACAAGCTTAGTAAGGCTGAAAAGCAAAGCTTTATCGGACATTGAGCTTTAGGCCGCCGTTTTAATTTTTTTATCCGTTTTTTTTCAATCTTCGCCTTTGCATTAATAAATTTATATCGTATGCTGCACTAACGACTTAAGTCTGTACGGCCGGATTGAGCTTGAGTTAAAACTCCGAATATTTTATAATAACCTTTGTGATGAATGACATGGCTTCGGCTATGGGGGGTTAAAAAAATGATGAATTTAGTAAAGGAAAAAACGATGAGTCGCTTTTACAAAACCATGTGGTTGCCGTTTGTTGAACCGAAAAGACGAATTCTTCTGCTTGCTCTTGCTGCTTACATTGCTCTTTGCTAATCCACAGATAAAAACACCTTAACCTTTTTGAAGGGAGAGAACTTGGGCCGAGTCAACTCGGCCCCATTTTTTGCAATTGTCAGGAATTAGAAATCTCCTTTTTAGTATATGGGCAGAGTTTGAGTCTGCCCTTTTTATTGCGCCAAAATCTTCAATTAAGATCGTATCGCCGTTTGAATGGCTGCCGCCAATTTTTCCGGCTCATCGGTGCCGATGCGAGCCTTCTTCCCGTTTTTAAAGGTCAGCTCTACCGCATCCAAGCCCGCAATATTATACAGCCACCCATTGCCAAAATAGTGAACCCCAAAGCCCATATACCAAGTGTTGCGAACCGGTGCAGCGGATTGGATTTTGTCCAGGGCGAACCGCTTTTTGATTATTCCGCTGCCGAATCGAATGTGCAAAACCTCCCTATCAATCCACACTTTTAGCCGACTCATCAGGAATCCCGTCCAGATCAACGCTGCTACTGCAATCAAGACTATCTTGCATTTCAATAAGGTATCAACATAGCTGGTGTTTGTTTTTTCGGCGGCAGCTTTAACGGCTATGAAAACAGCTGCTAACATAAGAACTGAACCCAGTAATGATATCCCCCAATAAATCCACGGATTACCCTTTTGTGTGTGTTCATAAACATTTGACATAATTTACTCCTTGTGCAAGGCTATTTTAAACAGCGGCCATAAGGCAAATTTAGATGCCGCCTCTGCAATCAGCAAGCCGATTACAAAACTAATCACCCCTTTCGCTCCTTTCAGATTACAGGAGGTGCCGTATCCCTGATACATCAACGCAACCATCCAGACCAGCATAATCAGAATGATAATCATTGCTGAGGCAAATACGGCGATATCTACTGGTGCAAAAGCCAGAGGTTGATTTGGATTTTGTACCATTTTTACCAATTCAGTCGTGACCCGCTGATTGGCCGGGAGTGCGGCAGCGGCGGTAGACAGCACCATCGGCCACCGGGCCAGGGCCTGTGTACCCGCAATATCGATGATTCGGAAGGAATTTCCTTTAAGGATAAATGCCGCACACACCAGCACGATGGTCATGCTCAGCCAGTTAATGAAGCCCTCTGCAAAATATATCCACAGCGGCGTTACTGCTCCCATGTGCAAATCCAGTACGCCGTCAAGATGAACATTACCCAGCGAACTGATATAAGCGGTTGCTGCAATAGCCATCAGTCCGAGAATCAGCGCCTTTCCGCCGGCGATATACATAAACGGATTGAACATCCATACGATAACACGTTTTGGGGGTTTGGGTTGTAATGGTTCGCTCATTGGTTTTTCTCCTTATTTTCCGGATTGAGGCTTTTTTCGATGCGTCTGACTTTCTCGATAATTTCATCCAGTCGGTTCCGGACGGTCGGATAGCTTAGCTTCATTAATCCGGCCATCTCCTTTAGCGACCCGCTGCACTTGATAAAGTCGATCAAAAATAGCTGCTCTTCCGGCTCCAGCCGCATCAGCAAAGGCAGCTCATAGACACCCTCGACTTGGGTCTGGCAATGATCACAGCTCAGTCGTTTTACCTTTAATTGGTTTTTGCATGCCGGACATTGTATGGGTAATTGGCTCATTATAAAACCTCTCTTATTATTTATATTATCGACAATTTAGTTAATAAAATCAATACTTATTTTAATATTATTCATATAAGGATTAACAATATTAAGTCTTGTATTCACTTAAACCCTTGAATTTATTAGAGTAACGAAAAGCTGGGGTGTTTTTGTTTTCTCCTTTATGAGTCCATTTTTTTTCGCTATAATCCCCAAAGAAAATGAATTTTACTCAGGAGACAGAATGGCGCATTTATTTATTAAAGATATAAAGCCCGGGATGAACATCAATGATGTGTATCTGGTCACCCAGCCGGTGCTGCGGCCGACCACCAAAGGCGATCTCTATATAGCGATGTATCTTTCCGACAAGACCGGCAAGGTCAACTGCCGGATGTGGCAGGCGACCGAGGCGATTTATCAGCAAATCCCCTCCGAAGGCTTTATCCAGATTCGCGGCAAAAGCGAATCCTATCAAAACGCTCTCCAGATTGTCGTCAATGATGTGCTGGTCGTCGGCCAGGACAAGGTCAACCTCGCTGATTATATGGCCCGGACAGAAAAAGACGTCCCGACGATGTACAACCGCTTCAAGGAACTGCTCGGCCGGATTGCCCACCCGCAAATCAAAGCCCTGGTCGATTCCTTTTTATATGACAAAGATCTGATGATGCTGTTTTGCAACGCCCCGGCGGCGATGCAGATGCACCATAATTTCCTCGGCGGCCTGCTGGAGCATACTCTCAATATGCTCGAAGTCGCCGAAGCCATCTTCCCGCTTTATCCGAAGATTCAAAAGGACCTGGTTCGCGCCGCCATCTTCCTGCACGATATCGCCAAGACCAAAGAGCTGTCCTACAAAGCTGCCATTTCGTACACCGACTCCGGCCAGCTTCTGGGCCATATCATCCTTGGTACACAGATGGTCAATGCCGCCGCGGACAAACTGGCCGCACTGGGCAAGCCCATCGACCGGCCCATTCTCGACAATATCCTGCATATTATGGTCAGCCATCACGGCTCGTATGAATTCGGCTCGCCCAAATTGCCCGCCACCCCCGAAGCCTTTATGGTCAATTACATCGACAATCTCGATGCCAAGATGAATCAGACCGTCACGCTGATTGAAAATGATGCGACCGAAGGCAATTGGACCGGCTTCCAGAAATCGCTGGACACCAAACTTTACCGCACACGCGTGCTGGAACAGTAACACAATCATAATAATGACGACAATCTTACTATTTACAAATTTATAAACTCAATCAAAAGAAAGCACAAAATGGACAGCACTTATCTTCGTACCGCGATGGGTATCGACACAACCGGCCTGATTGCCATCAACCAATGCAGCGACAAACACTTTACCCCCGGCAAAGACGGTGTTGTGTCGGTGTTTGCTACTGCGGATAAAAAAGTCGAATTTATCGTTTTTGAAACGCATGTGCTGGCCTATGTCAGGAGCTCGATGGGCTATCCGGCCTATTATCCGATTGAGCCGGTGAAGATTCAAAAGCCAATTAAAGCGGTCCTGATGGACCTGGATGGCACCAGCGTCCAGAGTGAATCCTTCTGGATTTGGATTATCCAAAAGTCGATTGCCAGCCTGCTCGATAACCCCAAATTTGAACTGGAAGAATCCGACCTGCCCTATGTCTCCGGCCACAGTGTCTCCGAGCACCTCCAGTACGGCGTCAAAAAATACTGCCCCGACAAAACCGTCGAGCAGGCACGCGATTTCTATTTTTATCATACCAACTATGAGATGAAAGAAATCATGGAAGGCCGCGGCAAAGCCGATGCCTTCACCCCGACTCCGGGACTCAAAGATTTCTTATACGAACTCAAAGCCATGGGAGTAAAAATCGGGCTGGTTACCTCAGGCCTCTATGAAAAAGCCTGGCCGGAAATTCTCTCGGCGTTCCGCCAGCTTAAAATGGGTGACCCGAAAGATTTTTATGATGCGATCATTACTGCAGGCTTCCCGCTGCGTAAAACCGAAGTCGGCACACTCGGCGAGCTTTCGCCCAAGCCGCATCCCTGGCTTTATGCGGAAACCGCCCGCGTGGGCTTGGGCATCAGGCCCGAAGACCGCCATCAGGTTGTCGGCATTGAAGACAGCGGCGCCGGCGTCTGTTCGATTCGACTGGCGAATTTCTCCGTCATCGGCATCGCCGGCGGCAACATCATCGAAAGCGGCACGCAGAGCCTGTGCAGCCATTATTGCAATAATTTCGCCGAAATAC
>JBHJNC010000204.1:0-8824 GCA_048497675.1 Gimesia maris | reverse complement strand
ATCGAAACATACAAATCACGCGTCGTCTGCGGATTTTCAATTGTGTTATGATCGCCATACCACAGGTCGGTCCATCCGCCGTTGCCGCGAAAAATACTGGACTGACCGCCCTCAACATAACTGTAATCGACGAACACCACTGAGCTAGGGTCATACGATTGGAACAGATCGTACGGATCGCCAATGGCAATTTGGGGTCCACACGCTGCTGCATTGTCATACAAATTACTATTGATTATATTGACAAACGCATCGTAGCACAGGATTGCACCACCAGCGCCATAGGTTTTATCGAGGACGGTATTGTCCACAAAATTGGAATCGTTCACATCGACCTCGCCGCCGACGGTTACCGCCAGGGCACCGCCTCCCAGGCCGGATATGTTGCCCTCAAATGTACAGCCGGTAAAAAACTGCGGCGAATAATCCGGAGCAGGTCCGGTCACCAGTACAGCACCGCCAAAACCGGTTGCAGTGTTGGACACAAACTGTGTCCCTGTCACACCGAGAATACTATTGAGACTGTACAGGGACGCTCCTGAACAGTACAGATTTCCCACGTCAGCCGATTCGACCATATTCAAGCTGAATGAACTGTCAGCAATTGAAACCTTGCTGTCGGAGGCAAAAATGCCTCCACCATAGAACGCTGAGTTGCTGCTGATAATGGACTTATTAACGGTCAGATTTGTTTCTTCTAAACAGAGTCCGCCGCCAAACTGTGAAATATTATCGCTTACCATTGAGTTGTTTTGAAGTATGACCGTTGTAGCCAAAGGATTAGCCGAATTGCCAGCGAATATACCACCACCTGCCGCTTCAGTGGAGGAAGCTCTATTTCCGGTCACTTCAGTATTGTCGAGTGTAAGTGTACCGCCCCAGTTAAACCATAGTCCGCCACCACGACTAAAATCAGAATTTGTCTTGTTGCCTGATATCAGACAATTCGTCAGTGTCGCCGAACTGCCTGCATCAAAACCAAGCCCACCACCACCGTCATTTTTCGCTGTATTATCATCGAATTGGCAATCTGTAAGAGTGGCTGTACAATTTGCAGCACACCAAAGCCCGCCGCCCCAGTTATCAGACAAATTGGAGCTGATATCAGCGGCTCTAATACTAACCGTATTACCTATACCATGGCAGACGCCACCCCCAAACGCTCCACTGGAGATTCCATCTTCTCCGGGGATTTCACCAGCTCCCCCCAAACCGCCACCTTGATTAACTGTATTATTACTTATTATACAATTGGAAATAACCGCAGCACTGCCGGAGGCACAATAAATGCCGCCACCAAAGGCGTCGGCCGCATTACCGCCGTTACCGCCAACACTTCCGTCAGAAGGAGGATCTTGAAGCGGAAATTCGCCATCACCACCTTTGCCGCCATTCGCGACAACAGAACAGCCTGTAATTGTGCAGTATTCAATAAGCGGCGAACTGTCCTTATCACAATAAATACCACCGCCGCCTGCCGGACTCGCATCGGCACCATCTTCGCCGGGGACTGCCAAGTTAGGATCGGAGTTGGGAACTCCGGGTTCCCCATCTTTGCCGGAACCGTCAGCAACACTATTTTTAATAATACACCGCCGAATGGTCGGGCTCGAACCGTTCAGGCATGCAATCGCGCCGCCAAAACCAGATGACTTGGCATTTTGGATCGAAAACCCTTCAAGGACTGAACTACGCCTTTCACCACTCTTAAAGATAAAGGCCCGGCCATTGGTTGAGGGGTCGATAATCGTCGCCGCGACAATAGCCGGATCTTCGGGATTTACGCTTCGAACGGTAATGGCTCTTCCTTTGAAATCAATATCATTGTTATCATAAGTGCCCGGATGAACCACAACAATATCGCCGTTCTTGGCCGCATTAATGGCGTTCTGAATCGTTGAATATGGGAAAGGCACCTCGCGTACTACCGGCTGTGGAGCCAGAACAACACTTGCTTGAGACGACCAGTTCGTCAAATTACCGACCGCATCGCGAACCCGTACTCGGTATGTATAAACATTACCCGAATTAGTTGTTAATAGGCCGCTGCGACGGTAAAGTGGGCTGGTACTCCAACTACTGCTTAATACGCCAGGATTCGCAGCATAACGTGAATCAGTCGTAGAAACGCACTCGAAAAAGTATTGGACCGATGACCCGTACTCATCATAACTGGCCAACGCCTCCATTTCGATTACTGTGTTGGATAAGCGATAAGGCTCCTTTTTCCACTGGGAGGGACTTAACACAGGAGGCAGAGTATCTGTTCCCGAGGCCGTCGTAGCCGAAACCGCTTGAGACCATTGAGTTTCAGATGGAGCCGCAGATTTATCGCGTGCCTTGACCCGGAATTGATACAGCGTCCCCGGCGCATAGCCGCCGCGGTAATAAATCGGGCTGGACTGCCAGCCACTGTTAAAGTTGCCATCCTCGATGCATTCGAAGAAATACTCAACACCGGCAACATCGGTTGCCTCGGCCGCTTGCATATAAATCGTCGCTACACCGACCGCGGTTGGCGAAACACTCCATATCAATGGATCCGGCGTGGGCGCAGCAATCAGCCACGCAGAACAAACTAGCCATAATGTCAAAGCTTTTTTTCTTAGCACATTGTTTTTCATAATGCCCTCCATACGTAAATAAGTCCAGTTAAACATTAGATATTCACCTTTCTTTCGGTTACAAATCTATAATAGCTTTGACCCTGTTTACTATTTAGATAGTCCACAGGGATTCGATTGCTACTTTAAATCGGAAAATATCCCCATTTAGTTTAGGCGTAAATTACCAAATTTAACACCTAACGTCAAGATATTTGCGGATTTAGATAATTTCTTGTTTTTTCAGCTTACTTCTTATCGGACCGTAACTTTGACCTCTGACCCCCATCTCAAAATGATTCACAAAGACTTATAATAACTTCTTTTCTAATAAAGATAACAAATTTACAAAAGATGTTTCAATAAAATTCTTTTTTTTTATATTTTTTTGATTTTTTCTTCACTTTTCTCAAAAATGTGATAATTAACCGGCCATAAGAATTTTTTAATACGGAAAAAGATGATAATTCAGGCCAAAAAATCTCTACTATCTGGGAAAGTCGCAATACCTGCTTCGAAATCTCATACTATTCGGGCAGTCGCGATAGCTTCTTTAGCAGATGGAGTAAGTCGAATTCATAACCCTCTCGCATCCCAAGATACACTTAGCTGTGCGGCAACATATCAGGCATTGGGTGCAAATGTAGACATCTCTAATCCACGATGTTGGGCAGTTCAGGGAATTGGTGGGAAGATAAAGCCAAACAATACGACTATTGATGTCGGAAATTCTGGAACGACACTCGCAATTGCCTTAGGATCTGCCGCCCTGTCAGAACCCTCTACAGGTATTACGTTTACAGGTGATTACCAGATACAATCCCGACCGGTTGGTAGGTTATGTAAGGCACTTTCTCAATTAGGTGCCTCTTGTGTAACCGTAAAAGGCAATGATTGTGCTCCCGTGATGGTGAAAGGCAAACTCAAAGGCGGCCGTGTTTCTATTGAATGTCCAACAAGCCAATACCTGAGCAGTCTGCTTCTGGCTTGTCCTCTGGCCGAGGGAGACTCGACCATTGGCGTTCCATTGCTTTATGAACCCGACTATGCCAAAATGACCCTGGATTGGTTAGATAAGCAGAAAATCAACTATTCCCGTCAGGATATGCATCATTTTGTCATACCTGGTCGCCAATCATATCATGCCTTTGACTTGCCTGTCGCGGCCGACTTTTCCAGTGCCACATTCTTTCTTTGTGCAGGGGTTTTGCTTGCTGATGAATTGACTATTACCGGTCTGGATTTCTCTGACAGCCAGCCCGATAAATCGGTCGTAGATTACCTCAAAAATATGGGGGCGGATATCCGAATTGAATCGGATGGAGTCGTAGTCCGTAAATCCCAGCTAAAAGGCATCGACATTGATATGAACCGCACGCCGGATGCCTTGCCGGCAATGGCTGTGACCGCGGCATTCGCCTCCGGAACCACTCGCTTAATGAATGTCCCGCAGGCACGCAATAAAGAAACAGATCGAATCGCCTGTATGGCCAAAGAGCTCTCCAAGCTGGGTGCTCACGTTGAAGAAACTCCAGACGGCCTAATCATTCACGGCGGGAAGAAACTCCAGCCAACTCAGCTGCACGGGTACGACGACCATCGTATCGTAATGGCTTTGTCAATTGCCGGAATGGTATTGGACGGCCAAACAACTGTTGATACTGCAGAGGCTGCTGGGGTAACGTTCCCGGATTACGTCCCCCTCATGAATTCGATCGGCGGAACCCTCAAAACACAGGCATAACAAGCAGTTATCTCATTTCAGGACAGGCTGAGCCACCTCAGTACATCAAGGTGATGTGATTCTATGCCCTTTTTTTGGATTTCCTTGCACTTGAACGGCTTTTTTAGGTATAATCAAGTCAACAGTCGGGGGTTCTACGGATTGGGACCGTATTACATCAGCATTAAGGTGAAATATGAAAACAGTTATTTCCATAAAATTATGTCTATTGTTTACCGTGTTTTTTTTCAGCATTTTTTCATCTGTTCACGCCGATTCTTCGCGTAAGGTAGATTGGCGATTGCCGGGCGGCGGAAAGGTCAAAGGCATTCGCTATCACAAAAAGCCTGCTGTATCCGAACAGCCGCCTTTATTAACCACTGCCGAACCTGCAGAGCAACCGGCAAAACCTGCTTCGACATCATACCTTATTGACTCCCCTCCCGTCGATGGTTTTGTACCGTGGATTGTCGCAGTTACGACCAACGAACGTCAGGAAGAACTGGTATTCGATGCAGTTGTAGAACCATCGGTAAAAGGCGTCTATACGGCCACGAATTATCAAACTAATTACGCTATCGCAATTTTCGATACCGGGGCCAGCGCCCATGTCTTTAGTCATCAAAATGCTGTAAGCTCAGGACTTTATAATCCTACTTATAATACGGGTAACAGCACTATTGTCAGCGGTGTAACAGGCTCAGTCGATGCCTCTATCAGTCAGCCGATTGGTCTTTTCATTCAAGGGTTATCCACTCTCCAGCCGGACGTAAATGCCATATTGCCCAGTACCGCCGAATTCGTAGGACAAAGCAATGTTTCAATCATTCTTGGCGATGATAATAGCCCATATCCTGACCTGGTCTCAGCCATCGGCACACCTATGAGCGTCTATTACACAACTCACATCCGCAACGACAACCCGATTACAGTCACACGCAGTAACACAGAATACACCGGGCCGGATGTTCACATTTATTCTCAGGACGATCCGTGTGCCCCCAGCTACCCCAATATCTTGCCATTGGAATTACGCCCTCTGGGTGCCACATCAGTCCAGTATGTTTCTCTGGATTTATCCGGCAATTTCGAATTTGCTCCGACTGCTCCATCCATAATCATTGGGACAGGCAGCCAGAGTTTATTTTTTGTACATCGTGTAATGCTTCGCGAAGGTACTGCAACATTTACCGATTACCATCGCTTTATGCTTGATACGGGCGCTCAAATCACAGTAATCGGCTCTCGTATTGCTGCGGACCTCGAACTGGACATTAACAATCCCGATTTTGAGGTGGATATCCAGGGTGTTACCGGCGATACCATCATTGCTCCAGGATTCTATGTGGATTGGCTAAAGATGCCAACTCTTGGCCAGAAACTCGAATACACCAACGTCCCGGCTGTATTACTGGACATCTCCAGTCCTGAAGGAGGAAAACTTGACGGGATTATCGGGATGAATCTTTTCACGCAATACAACTTAATCATACGCGGCGGTGGAATGTACCTGCAGGACGACCCTGTGTTGGAATTCCAGCGAATCGGCAGTACCCTTGCCGGCGACATCGCCCCCCTGTCCGGTGACGGTAAAATCGATATGGCAGACCTCGGCGCCTATGGCGCAATTTGGATGAGCAATAACCAATCCCCTAATTGGAACCCGCAAGCCGACATTGCCCCCCTTCCTACGCCGGATGGGGTTGTTGATATCCAGGACTTGCTGCGGCTGGCTGAAAGCTGGCTAATGGGTACTTTTTAAATACCTCTTCCCCAAGGCGCTTGGGGGTCTTTTGCTGGATGTTCGCACTGAACAATGTAATTTCGAATGGATAATATCATCAAAATTCTATTTTTCTTTTCTCAGTTTCTGTGATACATATCGTTAAAATAATGAACCATACCCTTAATAGCAAAAAAATGTCAAAAAAAGGACCTTTTTGCGTATAAACGCAAACTTTTTTTTGTGATAATGAACACCATTATTGGGTATAGTCGTTGTTAATATCGAAAAATTGGAACAAGAACTTTTTTGAAAGAGCCAGCTATGTCTAAATTAGACCCCATTAAACTCAAGGACTGGGAAGTTGCCGAATTGGCCGAGGAAACAATGAAACCCCTGCCTCAACTTGCTCACGATCTTGGCCTTATCGACGGTGAACTACTGCCGATGGGGGAAAAAATAGCTAAAATTGACTATGCCAAGATTCTGGGGCGTGTGGGCAATGCTCCCGCCGGCAAATACATTGACGTAACAGCCATTACTCCAACCCCCCTTGGTGAAGGCAAGACGACAACAACCATCGGCCTTGTCCAGGGGCTCGGCAAGCTGGGCAAACGCGTATGCGGTACCATCCGCCAACCCAGCGGAGGTCCGACTTTCAATATTAAAGGTTCTGCCGCGGGAGGCGGACTGTCACAGTGCATTCCGATGGCTCCTTTTTCTATTCGCATGACAGGCGATATCGACAGCGTGACCAACGCACACAATCTTGCAATGGTCGCTCTAACCTCCCGGATGCAGCACGAAGCGAATTATGACGACGCCAAGCTGGCTAAACTGGGTCTGCGACGGCTGGATATCGACCCCCAGCAAGTTCAAATTAAGTGGGCCATCGACTTTTGCGCCCAAGCCTTACGCAATATCATCATCGGCCGGGGCGGCAAGATGGATGGGGTCGAGATGGAATCCGGGGCCCAGATTTCCGTCTCGAGCGAAGTTATGGCCATCCTGGCGGTATCCAAAGATTTACCGGATCTGCGGCAGCGGATGGCCAAAATCGTTGTTGCTTACGACAAAAAAGGCAATCCGGTAACCACCGCAGACCTGGAAGTCGATGGCGCTATGACCGCCTGGATGCTCGAGGCCCTCAAGCCAACCCTGGTTCAAACCATTGAAGGCCAGCCGATTCTGGTTCATGCTGGTCCATTCGCCAATATCGCCATCGGCCAAAGCAGTATCATCGCCGATCTGGTAGCAACAAAACTCTGCGATTATACCGTCACAGAAAGCGGATTTGCAGCGGATATCGGCTTCGAGAAATTCTGGAATTTAAAGTGCCGCATGTCCGGCATAAAGCCCAACGCGGTTGTGATTGTATGCACAGTGCGTGCCTTAAAAATGCACGGAGGCGGCCCGGCCGTCAAACCCGGTGCACCGCTGGCTCCTGAGTACAAACAGGAAAATCTTGGACTTCTTGAAAAGGGCTGTGAAAACCTGCTGGCCCATATTGAAATCGTCAAACAATCCGGCGTCCGGCCGGTGGTCTGCATCAATAAATTCTATACAGACACCGACGCTGAATTAAAACTCATCCGCAAGATCGCAGAGCAGGCCGGCGCGGAAGCTGCCGTTTCCGATCACTGGCTCAAAGGCGGCGAAGGCGCGATGGAGTTGGCGGAAAAAGTCGCGGCAGTCTGCGATAAACCCAACAATTTCAAGTTCCTCTATTCACTCGATATGCCGCTCAAGCAGCGGATTGAGCTGATTGCCACCAAAATCTACGGTGCCAAGGGCGTAACATACAGCGACACCGCCGAAGCCAAAATCAAAAAATTCGATGCGGATCCCCGTATCCGATCGCTGGGAATGTGCATGGTTAAAACACACTTGAGCTTATCGCACGACCCGGACGTGAAAGGCCGGCCTGCCGGCTGGGAGCTGCCGATTCGTGATGTCATGGTCTATGAAGGGGCCGGCTACGTCGTCCCGATTGCCGGCGATATCAAGCTGATGCCCGGGACCGGCTCGGACCCGGCAGTCCGTAAAATCGACGTGGATATCAAGACCGGAAAAATCAAAGGACTGTTCTAAGATAAAATTACTGACTCAAAAAGATTATAGTAACTGGAGTTTAACAATGTCTGCACAGATTATCGATGGAAAACAAATTGCCGCTCAGATGCGGGAAGAGCTCAAACAGAAAGTTGCCTCGCTGAAAGCCAAAGGGGTTACCCCCGGCTTGGCGGTGATTCTGGTCGGGGATGATCCGGCCTCAAAATCCTATGTAACCGCCAAAGAGCAGGCCTGTCACGATATCGGAATGTACTCCAGCGATAATCGTATTCCCGCCAGCACCACCCAGGCTGAGCTGCTGGCTCTGATTGACAAATTTAACAAGGACCCGAAGATTCACGGCATCCTGGTTCAGCTTCCTCTGCCCAAACACATCAATGAGGACGCAGTGCTGCTGGCAGTCGATCCGGGCAAAGATGTGGACGGGTTCCATCCGGTCAATGTCGGGCGGATGGTCGTCGGACAGGATGCGTATCTGCCCTGTACGCCGCACGGAGTAATCCAGCTGCTGGTACGGTCTGGGGTGAAATTGGACGGCGCAGAAGTCGTTGTGGTCGGCCGCAGCAATATCGTCGGCAAGCCCGTTGCCAATATGCTCATCCAGAAATCTCCTACCGGCAACGCGACGGTTACGATTTGCCATACCCGTACGAAGAATCTGGCCGACCATGTTCGCCGGGCGGATATCATTATCGCCGCCGC
>JBHJNC010000203.1:0-4232 GCA_048497675.1 Gimesia maris | reverse complement strand
TTGATTTTGTTCAGCGATAACTGGATGGGGGAAACTAATTGATGATTTACGATTGTAGATTGTAGATTGAGAAAGAAAAACGGTTAGTCATTAGCCGATAGTGGGAAGGGGGAAAACCTAAGTTTTAGGCGCGAAATTCTAAACAAACCTAAAGATCAAAAGGGTGAAAATCCAGAAACAAATTGAAATCCGGATGACATAAATACACAATGGCAGGGACTAATTGGTGGTCTCGTTGAGCAGCCAGTCGTAGCGGATGAATTCGAATTTGACCTCGTTGTTTTCGAGATAGAGTCGGTCTTCTTCGGGCAAAAATTCAATCAGGAAATTGAGCCATGCCCTTTCGTCATCTTTGCGATTGCGGAATTTTTTGATTTCGGCATACTTGGAATTCAAAAATGCATCCCGAAACGTATTAAACTGATTTGACAGAAAGACGGTTCCTGTTTGCCTGTCGATTTTCAAGCCTTTGGGCTGAGCCAGATACATGCGGACCTGGTCATCAAGCTGCCGGTCAAGAATCTCGGCTTTGTAGGGTTCATTACGCAGTGTAGCCCCACCCTGGGTGGCGTAACTGAGAGCAAAGCAGATACGCGGGTCTTTGTAACGCTGCAGGAGCATTTCGTCACGTATTTCCTCCAGGTTGTACTCAAGCCCCTGTATCTTGAAAAAGTTTTTGGTCCAGGGGTCTGTAATCTGCATGATGCTGTTATTGGGGTACAAAATCATGTACCACTTTGGCTGGATGGGGTAGTTATCCACAATCAGCTTAAGGGTACAGAAATTATAGGCATTGATCCAAAAAGCCTGTTTTTCAGAGTTATCCATCGCCATCAGCATGGCCGGATGTGTCGCCTCTAAGATTCGCATCACCTCATTGAGGCTTGAACGCTTCCGGCGAAGCATCGCATAATTGACGTTGCCATTCTCGTTTACGGCTATATCAAGGATTGCCTGGCAGGCATCGTATAACGCCGGCAGGGGAGATTCGGTGGGAATTTCCGTTTTGTCGGTGTCTTCAATTGCAGCGGAGTTGTTTTCAAGATTGTTAGAGTCTTGAATACTTTCTGTTTTGTTGGGGTCGGAAATGGGACTATTTGGGTCCTGGTTAGGTTTATTGTCAGGTTGTGTTGCTGCCGGCTGATTGGGTTCGTTTTGAGGCGCAGGCTGATCGGCGAGGCTCATGGTGACGCATACAGCCGTAATTACAATGATAAAACTGATAAAACCAAAGAATTTCGACATCAAAACTGCTTTCTGAAAAAAAGCATTATAATCTAAATAATAATCGAATCAATACGATATATAAGACAGATTTCTTTATTCTATTTATATTCTACAATATCCACAATTGGTCGGTTCGCAGAAATTTTTATATACCGTATTTTATGTCGTCATTACATAAACCGCCCTTAACCAGTCAAAGTTCCCAAAACTAGAGTATTTGCGCAAAAAAAGGGTCGCGGAAAGGGGGTAATCCTGCCGCGACCTACGTCTATGTAAACCCCTCCGGAACCAAAGAACTCGTTTGGTATAACGAGTTACTATCCGGAACTGGGAATCGATCGAAATTGTCAAAAACAACCTGTTGGAAAATCGTATGTTAAAACTATTATAAAAAATTGCGGGTAGCGATGTCAAAGAAAAACTGCCAATAATAAATATTATCGGACAAATGAGGCGTTTTTTTGTCCAAAAAGCAAAATCGGCAATTGACAGGCCGGGGCTATTGGCATAAGATATTCGGGCAGTGGTTTTAGAAAAAAAAGAGTAAATCGCTGCGAAAAAGGATTTTTTGTGAACATAGTGGTTGTAATTCCTGCCCGTTACGGCTCAAGCCGTTTTGAGGCCAAGGTTCTGGCCAATAAAACCGGAAAATATCTCGTTCAGCACAGCTATGAGCGAGCCTTATGCGCCAAAGGCATTTCCGAGGTGATTATCGCTGCCGATGATGAGCGGGTGATGCAGGCCTGCCGGTCATTCGGCGCGAGGTGCGTGATGACATCGGTCGATCATCAAAGCGGCACAGACCGGATTGCTGAGGCAGTCGAAAAAGTCTCGTGTGATATTATCGTTAATCTTCAGGCCGATGAGCCTGAAATTGACCCGGCACATATTGAGAAAGTCGCCGGGCTACTGGTGAATAATCCCAATGCCGCGATGGCGACGTTGATTGCGCCGTTTGAAACGCCGGAACAGATTGCCAATCCAAACATCGTAAAATGTGTTACGGATAGCTCCGGCAGGGCGCTGTATTTTTCGCGCAGCCCGATTCCGTATAATCGGCAGGCGCAGGGGGTAGGTGATGTCAAGGGTTACTGGCGGCATCTTGGGATTTATGCCTATCGCAAGTCTTTTCTGAAGGCGTTTACAAGCCTTAAGCCGAGTTTTCTGGAAACGACCGAAAAGCTTGAACAGCTGCGGGCACTGGAAAACGGCTATACGATTTTGACCGGCTCGGTTGAGCGGGTTTGGGATGGGGTTGATACGCCGGAGCAATATGAGGCGTTTGTAACACGATACAAACAAGCACAATAATGAATCAAGAGAGATAGAATATATGTCGGACAGCAAAGAATTATTGGCTAAAGTCAGCGGAGCGTCAACGGATAACGAATATTTTATGCCGCTGCCGGCGGGATACCAGAAGGGCAAAACCCGGTATGTGATCGTTATGGGAACGGTGATGAGCGGGCTGGGCAAGGGGATTTTCTCGTCCTGTCTTGCCAAACTGCTGCAGGATAAGGGGCTCAAGGTTACTCCGGTCAAGATGGAAGGGTATCTGAATATCGATTCGGGGACGCTGAATCCATTCCGTCACGGCGAGGTGTTTGTGCTGGATGACGGGATGGAATGCGATATGGATTTAGGTACTTATGAGCGTATGCTTGATCAGAATCTGTCGCGGGCGAATTTCACGACCAGCGGGCAGATTTACCGGTCCGTGCTGGACAAAGAACGGCAGGGCGATTATCTGGGGCGTGATGTGCAGATGATTCCGCATGTGACGGGCGAGGTCAAGATGAAGCTGCGGACGCTGGCGATGGAGAGCGGGGCGGATGTGGTATTCGTCGAAATCGGCGGGACGGTGGGCGATTTGGAAAATGCGTTCTATATTGAGGCGATGCGTGAACTTGCCTATGAAGAAGGGCCCGGCAGCTGCTGTTTTGTGGCTCTGACCTATATTCTTGAGCCGAAAGCACTGGGCGAACAGAAATCCAAGGCCGCACAGCTCGGCATTAAACAGCTGATGCAGACGGGGATTCAGCCGGACATTATCGCTTGCCGAGCGGAAAACCCGGTATCTGTGCAGGCCCGGCAGAAGATGAGCGTATTCGGCAATATCCCGTTTGAGCGGGTCTTCAGTATGCACGATTCGGCCAGTATTTATTCGATTCCGGCGATGCTGCGTGATTGCGGGCTGGATTTTGAGGTGATTCGCATGCTCAAAATCGAAGACCGTGTTAATCTGCGTAAAGAACGGCGGGAGTGGGAACGCTGGTGCGACTTTACCGATAAAATCGGCAATGAAAATCGCGAGGTTGTCATCGGCATTACCGGCAAGTACACCTCTGTCCGTGACAGCTATGCCTCGATTCTGCATGCACTTGAACATTCGGGCATTCATTTAGGCTGCAAGGCCAACATCAAATGGATCGATACGTCTGACCTGACGGATAGCACCGTGGCAGAGGCTCTGAAGGATGTGGACGGGATTATTGTGCCGGGCGGATTTGGTACCCGCGGCATGGAAGGCAAGATTGCCTGTATTCGCTATGCGAGACAGAACAATCTGCCGTATTTGGGGCTTTGTCTTGGGTTCCAGGCGGCGGTGATTGAATATGCACGAAATGTCTGCGGGCTGGCGGGAGCAAACAGTACCGAAATCGACCAGAAGTGCGCTGCGCCGGTGATTGATATTCTGCCGGAGCAGAAAAAAATCGAAGGGCTTGGCGGCAACATGCGGCTGGGTGGACGTGATGTCGAATTAAAGCCCAATACCATTGCCTGGGAACTGTTCGGTAAAACCAGCTCTGTGCGGATGCGTTTTCGTCATCGGTATGAGGTTGACCCGCAGTATATTCCGGTGCTTGAAAAAGGCGGGATGGTCTTTTCTGGCAAGGCACCCAATCAGCCGATTATGCAGATATTGGAGATGCCGAATCATCCGTATTTCCTGGGGACCCAAGCCCATCCGGAATTGACCGGAAGACCGTTGTGTCCTCATCCCC
>JBHJNC010000202.1:0-1523 GCA_048497675.1 Gimesia maris | reverse complement strand
TGTTTTTGTGCGGAATTTTTCTTGGACATATTACCTGAAAACCCGATGGAGTAACCTGTGATCCGGCTGGAGACCGAATTAGAACCTTTGCCATTGCTCAGATGGCTGAAAACCCAGAACAGCAGCACCAAAGTCTACTGGGCCAGCCGGCAGGGTGATTTGGAGATTGCCGCGGTTGGACTTACCGACTCAATTGACTCTGCCAATGCATCATCGTTTCAAGAGGCGATTTCAATCATTCAGAATCGGCTAAACGATGCCGGCCCTGGAGTCCGGTACTATGGGGGACGTTGTTTTGATCCTGACAAGATGGACTTTTCTGAATGGCGCGGATTTGGGCCGTTCCGATTTATGGTTCCTCAGTATGAGATTATCCGCGACGGCAGCCGTTATGTGCTTGCCGGATATTTTGATACGGATGTTGAAAACAGCGTGGAGCAATGCAAGCGGCGTTTACTCGAATTTAAAGAGCAGTCTATTTTGGATGCGGATTTGAGCGAAGAACCCGTTTCCCGTGTGCCTTCAGTACATCAGGCCTCCCGCAGCGATATCCCCTCCCGCTCGGAATGGCTTCGGCTGGCCCGGCGCTGTGTCGATGCGATCAAGACAGGGGATGTAGAAAAAGTGGTGCTGGCCCAAAAAGCGGATTTGGTCTGCGATAAGGCTGTCGATGCAGCGGCCCTGCTGGAGCGAGTCAAAAGCCGCTCGGGCCAAACGTATGCCTTTGTATTCCAGTTTCCGGATTCCGGCGTTTTCCTGGGGGCCAGTCCCGAATGTCTTTTTATCAAAGACGGCAGCAGTATCTATAGCGAGGCCATTGCCGGCACGCGGCCGGTGGCGCGGGACTTTGCGGCCAATATGGAGTTTCAAAACGACTTGCTTGAGTCCGCCAAAGAGACCCGGGAGCATCAATTCGTTTCCGATAACATTCAGGCGGCTCTTAAGACTTTCTGCAGGGATGTTCGCTGTATTGAGCAGCATCAGATTCTTCAGGCAGGTTCTGTTCAGCATCTGTCTGCTCGTTTTTGCGGGACCCTGCTTGCCGATAAGCAGATGGGGCAAATCTTCGCGGCCCTTCATCCCACGGCGGCGGTCAACGGCACGCCCTCCCAAAAAGCAATCGAACTGATACGAACGCTGGAGCCATTCAGTCGGGGGTGGTACGCCGGGGCGGTCGGCTGGATGACTGCACAGCGGGCTGAATTTGCCGTTGGGATTCGTTCGGCGTTGGTGCAGAACCGAACTATATCTGTGTACAGCGGGGCAGGAATCGTAAAAGATTCCCAGCCGCAGCAGGAATGGGAAGAAACAGAGCTGAAAAAGCGGTTAATTCTGGACGCTGCCAAAGAAATTCTTTGATGGCATACCTCGAGTGGGTATAATTTCGCACGGTTAATAAGCAAGACGAGGCTTCTGTTCTACATAAAGATGGACAATATCAACTTAAATCAATTTTGGGCCGATTGGATTGTCGAGGAGCTGTTTCGGCATGGGATTAGGTATTTTTGTATTGCGCCCGGCTC